>CAZYQR010000128.1:0-7327 GCA_964649755.1 uncultured Maribacter sp.
CAATTCTGGGTTGTCCCTAAAAAATTCTCGATGCACTCGGGCCCATAAAATTCGGGTGTCGGTAGCAATATTAATTTTACAGACACCGTATGATATGGATTTTATGATTTGATCTGGGGAAACACCCGCTGCCCCTTCAATTAATCCACCACCGCTGTCATTGATCCTTTTGATTTCCTCTTGGTTTACTGCAGAACCACCATGCAATACAATGGGGAATTTGGGAATTTTTTGTTGTATTTCTTCCAAGATATCAAACTGAATGCCTTGGCCGCCAGAAAACTTATAAGCTCCATGACTGGTTCCTACGGCAACGGCGAGGCTATCACAATGAGTACGCTCAACAAATAATTCAACTTCGGTAGGTTGTGTATATCTTGCCATTTTTTTATCAATTGAAATGTCATCTTCAACACCACTCAACACACCCAATTCCGCTTCCACAAAAACATTCCTTTTATGGGCTTTGTCTACCACGGCTTTTGTTCTACATACGTTTTTATCAAAATTATCGTGCGAAGCATCAATCATCACCGAATTGTACTTCCCTGAGGCAATGGCATCAAAAGCATGTGATTCAGTTCCGTGATCTAAATGAATAGCATACTTTGCCTTTGGATAAATTCTTGCGGCAGCCTCAATCATGGCCAACAACATATCAGAATGGGCATAATTCCTCGCCACAGGAGTCATTTGTACTATAAAAGGGGCATTTGCCTTTTGCCCAGCTCGGAACAAACCATGAATCTGTTCCATAGTAAAAACATTCACTGCAGCAATGGCATACCTGCCATAACATTTATTATAAAACACTTTAGGCGAAATCATCATATTCTACGTTGAATTATAGAAATTCAATAGATAAAAAAACAATAAAAAATCCGTAATTTATGAGGTTTCTCCCAAAATCTCCATGCAAACGTTTGCACGAATTAGAAGCTTAAAGCCTTTTAAAAACAGCATTAAATCTATTTGGATGTACCCCTGACAACCAATTCAGTTTTAAAAACTTCATAACGCAGTTCCGAATTGTCTTCCTCTTCCTTATCAATTTCATGTAGCAGTATCCTTGCTGAGAGCATTCCCATGCTATATACGGGTTGCCAAACCGTGGAAAGTGCCGGAGTAAAATAGCTTGAATGTGGTTCATCATCAAAACCAATAATAGAAATATCTTCGGGTATTCGAAATTTTAGTTTTTTGGCCGTTCGCATAGCCGAAACCGCAAGACGATCGTTGACCGCGAAAATAGCATCAGGGATATTATTGGATTTTAGTAGTGACTCCGTAGGCTCAATACCGGCCTCATGTGTAAACCCTTGGGCATGGATAATGTACTCTTCAAGGATTGGAAGCTTATTCTTTTTCAAAGCATCAACATAGCCTTTAAGTCTATGATTATTGGTAGACAAGTCGGAAGCTCCAGTAATATGTGCAATTTTCTTACATCCTGATTTAATAAGGTATTCAACGGCCTCAAAAGCTCCAGAATAATCATCCACCAGCACTTTATGGGCCTCTAATCCTTCACAATCCCTATCAAATATGACCAAGGGAATGTCATTTCCCTGTAGCTTTCTAAAATGGTCAAAATTACGTGTTGTGGAGGAAGGGGCAACAAGTACCCCTGCTATATGTACCTTGGACAGGTTTTTAATTATGCGAGCCTCTTCCTCATATGATTCGTTGGAAAGGCATATCATAATATTGTAATCTGAAGACACCATTATATCTTGAAAGCCAGTTACCGCAGCAGAGAAAAAATGACTGGTAATTTCGGGAACAATGACCGCAATTGTGCTAGATGTCTGACGTAATAAATTTACAGCCATAGCATTGGGTCGATAATGCCATTTTTCCGCCAATTCCCTTACCGCTTCCTTCGTTTCTTTTTTCAAGGCCGGGTGGTCTTGCAGCGCACGGGAAACCGTAGAGGCAGATATTTTAAGCTCACGCGCAATGTCTTTAATAGTGATTCGGGCCTTTTTCATATTCAATCATTTATAAAGCCATTATTTTATAGCTGTATGGTAAGTGTCAAAAACATCTTCAAAATTGAATTCTGACAAACAAAATACAACAAAAATTTGTTATTATCGGCACCTTGTTTATATAAAGAATACCACTTGAGAGATTACAAAAAATAGGACTTGATCTCTTTCGAATATTATTAAATAAAAAAGCCAAGGGTTATAAATATTGATTATGAAAAATATACACTACTTCTTTTTGACATTCGAACAAAACAGTAAAAATCGATATTTCACCTGATTTAAATTCAAAAATAAGTGCAAAGGTTTGCATAACAATTGATTTCGTTATTTTTTGCCGTGTCAATAATATATTGTTGTTTTGACAAGCTTATCGTTTTCTATAAATCATTTTAAACCTGACAATTATACTCAATCTATTTAGTTCATATATGTACAAATCAAGTAAACTAATTGTTTGCCTTTTAATGGCCATTGTGCAATTGGCAACTGCACAGGAAAAAACTAATTTCCAGATACATTCACATAATGACTATCAGCAAAATGTTCCATTCTGGAGCGCTTATGCAAATGGATTAAATTCAATTGAGGTAGATATTTTTTTAAAAAACGATACTTTATTCGCTACCCATGGCGAACACGAAATTATAAAAGGTCGAACCATCGAAAGTTTATACTTGCAGCCAATTCAAAATGTAATTTCATTGCAATTGGGCAACCAAAGGAAATTGCAGTTGCTCATTGATATAAAATCTGAAGCAAATACTACCTTGAAAAAATTAGTATTCCTTCTAGAGGAATACCCTGAAATCATTAATAACAATAACATCACCATTGTCATTTCGGGCAACAGACCACACTTAAATGAATATGTTGATTATCCCAATTATATAAATTTTGATTATCAAAGTCTTGAAAACATTGAAGATGTAGCAGTATGGAACAAAATTGCATTGATCAGTTTGAACTTTAAAAAATTTTCCGGTTGGAACGGAAAAGGAAGATTGACGGCTCCAGATTATGAAAAAGTGAATTCGGTTATCGACCAGGCACATGGTTATAACAAACCTTTTAGGTTTTGGGGAGCTCCTGATTCCAAAACTGCTTGGAAGGCCTTTAGGGATTTGGGGGTCGATTTCATTAATACCGATATGCCCAATAGATCATCTGCCTATTTAAAGACTATAAATGAACGAATTTATTATAATAAAACTATTTCAAAAGTATATACCCCAACTTTCGCGTCTGACCAAAAAAAGATCCCAATAAAAAATATCATTTTGCTCATTGGCGATGGTAACGGATTGACCCAAATCTCTTCATCTACTTTGGCCAATGGTGGAAATTTGACCCTTACACAACTAAAAAGTATAGGGCTTTTGAAAACACAATCCGCTGATGATTTTACAACCGACTCGGCCGCAGCTGGTACAGCTCTTGCAACGGGATCAAAAACAAACAATAGAGCCATCGGGGTCGATTCTTTCCAAAAACCTTTGACAAATATCACTGAGCTTCTTACTGAACATGATTTTCTGACAGGATGTATTACCACCGATAAGATAACAGGAGCAACCCCAGCATCTTTTTATGCACATCAGAAAGACCGATCGGACATAAAGGAAATTGCCCAAGATCTATTAAATAGTAAACTTTCATTATTTATTGGTGGAGGTTCAAAAGATTTTCAAAATAATGGGATATCCAAAAAATTTGTCATTTTGAACAAAATGAGTTTAATTGGACAGAGTAAAAAAGACAAGGTTGGGTATTTTATGTCAGAAATGGACGTGCCTAGCGTTTTAGAAGGGCGTGGGAATATGTTATCTGAAGCTACCAGAAATGGATTGCAATTTTTTCAGAATAAGAACAAACCCTTTTTCTTAATGGTTGAAGGAGCTCAAATTGATAGTAATGGTCATTTAAACAACGTTTCAGGTATTGTATCTGAAGGAATAGATTTTGATAAAGCAATAACCGAGGCCGTTAAATTTGCGGACAAAATAGGGAATACATTGGTTATTGTTACCGCTGATCATGAAACTTCAGGATTTAGTATTCCACAAGGAAATCTTGAAAACAATATGATCGAGGGAGACTTTACAACCCATGATCATACGGGGACCATGATACCCATTTTTGCCTATGGCCCGCATTCCCAAGAATTTCAAGGAGTTTATGAAAATAGCGAATTATTTGGGAAAATATTGAAGGTGTTATCAATTAGTGCTCACTAACTTAGATAATCGTTTAAGACCCTAATGGGTAAAGAAACGCTATTAATCCCATTTCAAAAATCTGATTAACAGATTAAAATAAACCACCTCTTATTCCAAATAATACCTTTTATCAAAATGTGTCTTTAGTAAATACACTTGTACGCCCACAAAAAATGCCAGACCTATAAAAGCGTAAACATAGATGTTCGAGATATTAAGATTCGGTAATCTTTCAACAAGGTTCAATTGACTAATTTGTTGCATTTTGAACTCTGGAAGCCAAATGAAATCTAAGGCGATATTACCAAAAATCAAATAAGAAAAAATTCCAATTATAATAGCCGCCCCGGAATACCATACATTTTTTGTAATCAAAGGTTTATAATCCGTAACCTCACTATGTTCCTTTTGTGTTTCAATTTTGGAAATAACCGATTTTGTAAAATTCAATGAAGGTTTTTCCAAGCCTTCCTCTTTTATCCTGTTCTGGATAAATTGGTCGAATTTTGTTTTATTATCTTCTTGCATAACCACTGATTATTTCAGGTTCAAGTTTATTCATTAAAATATGATGCAAACGCTTTCTAGCCCTAAACAATTTCACTTTCACATTATTGGCGCTTATTTCCATTATTTCAGAAATTTCCTGTAACGAAAGTTCTTCAAAATAATGTAAAGTAATTAATATACCATCATCCCCAGGTAATAATTGCACTGCTTCTTTAATAACTCCCTTTTTCTCAATCTGTTCTAATTTATCAATAATATCTTCTTGTTCAACAATGCTGTTTTCTACCAAGCCTTCAATTGGACTTAGACTTGGGGTTCTTCCTAGTTTTTTAATATAGTCCAAACTCCTGTAATAGGTAATCTTATACACCCAAGTTGAAAATTTAGAGTCACCTTTAAAACTTCCCAGAGCATTGTAAACTTTTAAAAAAGTATCCTGGGCAATTTCTTCAGCCTCTTCCCTGTTTTTGACCATACGCATCGCCAAAGTATAGACCATATACTTATAACGGTCAACTAGTACCGTAAAGGCCTTCATGTCTCCTTCTAATGTCCTTTTTAAATAAGGTTGGTCTTGATCAAGGTTCATCTGCTACATATGACGTACAATTAAAGAACTTGGTTACATAAAATATAAAAAAAAACGCTAAGAGTGTAACCTATTTAAATTAATTGTCGTCATACCCTTTGAACGAGTTTATTAATCAATCCGTACTGAACTGGTTTCAGTATAAAAAAAAATCATATCATGGTAGGAACAGTATTTGTTTTCATTAGCTTATTTATAGTAATTTTTGGTATTGCATATCTGCATTTTTCAACAAGGAACAAAGAACGTTTGGCATTAATTGAAAAAGGGGCCGAAGCAAGTATTTTTGTAAAAGGGAAAAGGGAAAAAACCGCCCCGGTTTGGAAAGTACTTGTTCTTAATTTGGCCTTATTACTCATGGGAATTGGTGCAGGAATAATGATAGGTGGCATTTTGGGATCTAATCTAAATGTTGATTGGGATATTGCCATGCCAGGTTCAATTTTTCTTATGGCGGGTACTGGTTTATTAATCGGTTTCTTCTTGACCAAAAAGCTTGATAAAGAAGAATAGAATTATAGTTTACTACTTATTAGAATAAATAAAAACCAGGGTATTTGCCTTGGTTTTTTTATTTTTAATAAAATAATAGTGCTATTAGACTCTTTTTTTGATACTAATTTCTTCAAACTTTTTAAAACATCAAAACTTATGTATCTTACTTAATAAAAGGGGGCAATATTATATTATGGATAATAATTTGAACTTCAATTTTCAGTCCATATTAGATTTTATTGGATTTATCCAAGGTATAACCTTGGGTATTTTACTTGTTCTTATAAACAAGCGCAAATATAGAAGCACTTTTTTTCTCGGTCTTTTTCTTATATTCTTCTCGCTACAATTAATAATTTTTGTTTTAGATAACCCTAATTCATTTCTATTTAATCCTAATTTATTTCTTTTACCCTTCAATTTCTCATGGTTGATTTTTCCCTTGTTCTTCATCTACACCCAACAAGTTTCTATACTTTCTCATGATAAGACCAAATATTGGTTGCTTTATCCCGGTATATTAGCATTCTCTATTCAAATAATTATTTTTTTCCTTCCCTTTGATACTAAACAAGTTATTGACCAGAGTGAATTGTTCAGACTTTTATTTTGGGAATTGGCCGATTTCTATTCTTGGATTATAGGCATCTGGAATTTACGTTTACTCTATAAACATAGAATAGAGGTTCAAAACACATACTCGTTTATTACTTTTAAAGAATTACAATGGGCACGGTTTTTTCTTATCTATCTTTTAGCTATATCTATAATTTCCCATATTCTGACCTATCGTTACGCCATACTATTTCATTATAGAGTTTATTTAGCAGCATTGGATTTAATTGCCATTTATTGGTTATCCTACTTTGGAATCGTTCAACGTGATGTACGCTCTATATTAACTAATACTTGGCCCCTCGATGATTCCCAAAATAAACCCATTGAGCAAAAGCAATCGGCTACAATCGCGCCGAAGAAGCTGGAAGATCTTATGTTGAAAATTGAGGATCATATGACACGCACCGAAAGTTTTATCAATCCGGAACTGACCATTATGGATCTTTCTGAAGGAATAAATGAACATCCAAAACTTGTGTCAACAGCAATAAATACGGCAGGCAAACAAAACTTCAACTCTTATGTGAATCAATATCGAATAAAAAAAGCAGAGGTCTTGCTTAAAACTGATAAAGAATTAAATTTGAGTATAGAAGGTATAGGTATTGAAGTTGGTTTCAACAGCAAAAGTGCCTTTTATTCAGCTTTTAAGAAATTCACAGGTACAACACCTACAAAATTTAAGGATAATCAAGCAGCATAGATTGTGTATTTCCAACAATTATTTATTCGACTTTAACGCCTGATCCCTAAACCGGCAATTGTCTAGATTTCCAATTCCTTATTCAAGGATTTTTTGATGTTAAAAAAGGCATTATGGTTCTAAATTCAGAAATCAGAACATAAATTTCAATAATTTTCTAAGAAACTCTCGTTTGTAATTGCATTTTTACACAAAAAAAAAT
>CAZYQR010000129.1:0-7323 GCA_964649755.1 uncultured Maribacter sp.
AGTTATTTGAACCTTGTTTAAAAAATCCTTAAAATCCTTTCGGTCGTAATCAAAAACGAGGTTTCCTTTTAGATTTGATTCAGGTGTTTCGATACTTAGCGTATCAAACCGCATCTGTTGTTTTGTATACTTGAACTGTGTGGCAAGCTTTTTAACCTCAATATCCCGCCTGTCTTTAAACGACAACGCATTTATAGCGGTTGAAACATCTGGCCCCAGAATTAAAAAATCAGTAGCGCTTATACTAAGGCCCCTAAAGTAAAGTGTCTCAGGATTTTCAAGGTTTTCATCTATCAATTTGAATGTGCTGTTCACAATCTCTACATTAGAAGATGAGAAAAAGAATGGTGGTGTTCCAGGCTTTCTTGGCTTACCATCATCCAACTTATCAATGAACACATCTAAATTGGTACTTGTGGTGTCTTTATATGTTTTTAACTTAAAGTCGAGTCTATCGATATCTATATGGCCAAACTCAAGTTTTCCATTGGTTAAATTACGAACGCTCAAAATTGAGGTACTAAGTTCATCTATATAAAAGAGGGTGTCTTTGCGATAGTCTTCAATATAAACACCTTTTAATGCGGTATCCCAAGAAATAAGTGATACCCGTATTCCATCAATATTGATGCTAGTGCCGAACTCTTCATTTATGGCATTTGTAGCATATTTTGCAAAGCGAGTCTGCACAAAGGGCATGGAAAGAACAATAGTGCCCAGGACGCAAATAAGCAACAATACCAAGAGTATTCTAACCAGTATTTTTCTTAGTTTTCTGATAGGGCTTTTATGTTTTACCTTTGTACTCCAATTTTTATTCCAAACCTAGTGGAAAAAGAAACAATTTACATTCTTGCTATCGAATCATCTTGTGATGATACTTCTGCAGCGGTTTTATGCAATGATAAAGTTATTAGCAATGTCGTTGCAACCCAAAAAATTCATGAGGAATATGGGGGTGTCGTACCCGAACTTGCCTCGCGGGCGCATCAGCAAAATATTGTACCTGTGGTGCACCAAGCTTTACTGAAAGCAAATATCGACAAAAAACAGTTATCAGCCATAGCTTTTACACGCGGACCAGGTCTTATGGGCTCATTATTGGTTGGCACCTCTTTTGCCAAGTCAATTGCGCTTGGTTTAAGTATACCACTTATTGAAGTGAACCACATGCAAGCCCATATATTGGCGCACTTTATTTCAGATGAGAAAAGTACAAAACCCGAATTTCCGTTTTTGGCAATGACCATAAGTGGTGGCCACACCCAAATTGTTAAGGTCAACGATTATTTTAATATGGAAATCCTGGGTGAAACATTAGATGATGCAGTGGGTGAGGCCTTCGACAAAAGTGGAAAATTATTAGGACTACCCTACCCTGGTGGGCCTTTGGTTGATAAATATGCTCAATTGGGTGATCCGATAAAATTTCCTTTTCCAAAACCCAAAGTGGGTGATTTGAATTTCAGTTTTAGTGGTTTAAAAACCAGTATTCTATATTTTGTTCAAAGGGAAACGCAAAAGAATCCAAAGTTCGTGGAGGAAAATCGCTATGACATATGTGCTTCCATTCAATTTACCATTATCAATATATTAATGGATAAACTTAAAAAGGCAGTAAAACAAACTGGAATTAAACAGGTAGCCATTGGCGGAGGGGTTTCGGCCAATTCCGGAATTAGGTCTGCTTTAAAAAATGCCGAAAAGAATTACGGTTGGTCTACTTATATTCCTAAATTTGAGTATTGTACGGACAATGCCGCAATGATTGGTATTGTTGGGTATTATAAGTTTAAAAGCAAGATGTTCGCTGCGCAGGATATAACTGCGAAAGCCAGGTACATCATTTAAACCACTGGCTATGGCTTATAATCAAGATTTGGAAAAACGGTTGGATTTTGCGCTAAAGGTGTTTCCGAAGCGTATTTCAGAACATCTTTCTAAAAAGAAAATGTTTGGTGGACTTGCCATTATGTACAAAGGAAAAATGACCGTTGGAATAGTAAAGAATGATTTAATGGTGCGTGTAATAGGAAGTAAAATGGATGCTATTTTACAACTTGATGCAGTTAGACCAATGGATTTTACCAACAGACCAATGAAAGAATTCATTTACGTTTCTTCAAAAGGTTTTGAAACCGAGGAGCAACTCCAAAATTGGATTGAATTAGGAATTGAACATGCTCAAAATAAATTAATAGCAAACAAATAATAGCCATAATAATATTCATGCAATTATTCTATAATCCCCGTTTAGACAATAGTGCCGCTCAATTTGTTTTCAGCGCTGAGGAAAGCAATCACATAGTAAAGGTATTACGCAAAAAAGAAGGTGATAATTTATTGATTACCAATGGTAAAGGTTATGTATTCGAGGCTAAAATCATCCTTGCAGATGCGAAAAAATGTAAAGCTCAAATAATCTCGACTACTAAAAAACACCGAAATATGTATTGGTTTCATTTGGTCGTTGCACCAACAAAAAGCAATGACCGTTTTGAGTGGTTTTTAGAAAAAGCCACTGAAATTGGCGTAGACGAAATTACACCTATAATCTGCGAACATTCCGAGCGTAAAATTGTGAAACCTGAACGTATGGAAAAGGTCATACAATCTGCTATGAAACAATCTATGCAAGCCTATTTGCCTAAATTAAACCCTGCGATTAGTTATAAAGAATTTATGGGCCACCCTCGAGAAGGATTATTATTTATAGCCCATTGCTCAGAAGATGAAAAGTCAGAGCTTAAAAGAAGAGTTGCACCTGACAAAGACATCACCATTCTTATTGGCCCAGAAGGGGATTTTTCGAGAGCTGAAATAGAAAATGCTTACGAAAACGGATTTCTGCCGGTTTCATTAGGTAAAAATAGATTGCGTACAGAAACTGCGGCCATCGTTGCCTGTAGTACGGTGAACTTAATAAATAATGGTTAAACGCTTTATTGCAAATTAAGGAATGAGGTATTTGAAACTCGTAATAACATTGGTTTTAATGGCTTTTGTAAGTTCTGCAAAATGCCAGGAGATAGCCATTCTAAAATACAAAGGCGGAGGCGATTGGTATGCCAACCCCACTGCCCTCCCTAATTTAATACGATTTTGCAATGCCAATATTGGCACCAAAATAAAAGAGCAACCAAAAACTGTTGAAGTAGGCGACATCAACATTTTCCAATACCCCTATCTACATATGACAGGTCATGGTAATGTGGTTTTCTCGCAGGAAGAAGCAGATAATTTAAGAACTTATTTGTTGTCAGGCGGTTTTTTACATATTGATGACAATTACGGTATGGAACCCTATTTACGTAAAGAACTGGTAAAAGTTTTTCCCAATATTGAGTTGGATGAACTTGGGGCAGACCACGCCATTTTTTCACAGAAATATGAATTTTTGGATGGATTACCGAAAATTCATGAGCATGAAGGCAAAAGACCGCAGGCTTTGGGCATAACCCATGAGGGAAGACTGCTTCTGTTATTCACTTATGAATCCGATTTAGGTGATGGTTGGGAGGATCCGTCAGTTCACAATGATCCTGAAGCGATCCGCACAAAAGCTTTACAAATGGGGGCAAATATCATATCTTATGCCTTTAAAAATTAAGCAATGACATCCAAGACCATTTCAGACGGAATTCTAAGAGCAATTGCCATTCTTGTTGGCATTGCCTTGGTATTGTTCTTTTTATACAAAATACAATCAGTTTTAGCTTATTTGACAATCGCGGTTATTGCCTCATTATTAGGTAGACCCATAGTGCTATTATTGAGAATAAAACTCAAATTCAACAATACCTTGGCAGTTATTGTGACCATGGTTTTACTTATAGGGGTTATTGCAGGTATTATTGCTCTATTTATTCCCTTATTGGTTTCGCAAGGGCAGAATCTTTCACTCCTTAACATAGACGCCTTACAAGCCAACGTGGAAAACGTATACCGGCAGGTAACGGAGTATATTGGCTTAAGTTCTGTTGAAATTGAACAGGGTATTAAAGATTCGAAAATGTTAGCCAACCTAGACTTTGGATTTATTCCCAACTTCCTCAATTCGTTTGTAAGCGTTCTTGGCACGTTGAGCATAGGTCTTTTTTCAGTCATGTTTATTGCCTTTTTCTTTTTGAAGGATAGCAAGCTATTTGAACAAGGTTTATTAGTCTTTATTCCAGATAATAAAGAAAGCCGTCTTAAGAAATCGATTAATAAAATCAAGGATTTGCTCTCTAGATATTTTATTGGACTTGTGTTACAAATTCTGATTTTGTTCATTATCTACTCCATTGTTTTATTCATTTTTGGGATAGAGAATGCAATTGTAATCGCTTTCCTCTGCGCCCTTTTAAATTTGATTCCGTATATAGGTCCAATCATCGGTGGAGTTCTTATGATGACTTTGACAATGACGAGTAATTTAGGGGCTGATTTCAGCACTGTAATCTTACCAAAAACCATCTATGTTATGATTGGTTTTATCATAGGCCAATTGGTTGACAATTTCTTCTCCCAACCCTATATTTTTTCAAATAGCGTAAGGTCCCATCCATTGGAAATCTTTTTGATTATTATTATTGGGGGATTACTATTTGGGATAACCGGAATGATCGTTGCAGTCCCAGGATATACCGCAATAAAAGTGATTTTAAAGGAGTTTTTAGCAGAAAACAAGATTGTTAAATCCTTGACTAAAAACTTATAGTTAAACTTTGAATAAAAATATTTTAAATACTGGTGTACAGGATTTTATAATTAATAATTTGAATACTGACATCGTGTCAGTATTACTCAAAAAGAGTGATTTTGACACTATTTCTTCAAGGGAATTGGTTGAGCAGATTGAAGCCAAGAATAAATGTAAAAACAAACTCCCCTCTTGGTATAAAACCAAAAAAATATACTACCCCAACAAGTTGAACATTGAACAATGTTCTTCTGAATTATCAGCTGAATACAAAGCCCAAATTGTAGCCGGAAAATCATTGGTAGACTTGACCGGAGGATTTGGAGTAGACTCGTTTTATTTTAGTAAAAAAATAGAGCAGGTTTTCCACTGCGAAATCAATGAAAATTTGTCTAAAATTGCCGCGCATAATTTTGATGTTTTAGGTGTTAAGAATACAGAAGTACTTCCATTAAACGGCTTGGATTTTTTGCAGAACTCGAGTGAAGAATATGATTGGATATATGTAGACCCTTCACGAAGGTCAGAAAGCAAACGGAAAGTTTTTCTTTTGTCCGATTGCACACCAGATATCATGGAGCATCTTGAGTTCCTATTTAAAAAATCCAAGAACATATTATTGAAAACCTCTCCCCTTTTGGATATATCAAGTGGATTAAAACAATTGAAAAACGCCAAAGAGATACATGTAGTTGCTGTAGACAACGAGGTCAAAGAATTACTATGGGTGTTGCAAGATGGTTTTGTGAATGAAGTTATGGTCAAAACCATCAACTTAAAGAAAGGGTTAAAGGAGACTTATGATTTTACATGGTCAGAAGAAAAGAGAACATCCTTGACTTTTGTAGAGCCTCAAAATTTTCTTTATGAACCCAATGCGGCTATATTAAAAGCAGGCGCTTTTAAATTAATTGCCAAAAATTTTAAGGTTAGCAAATTAAATCCTCACTCCCACTTATATACCTCAGAGGAGTTAGTGGAATTTCCAGGGAGGTCGTTCAAGATCGAAAACGTCATTGATTACAATAAAAAGGAACTTAAAAAATTAAGGGACACAAAAGCAAATATCACTATTAGAAACTTTCCTGAAAACGTTGCCAACATCAGAAAGCGATTCAACATTAAAGATGGAGGTGACGATTATCTTTTTTTCACGACAATTGATAAAAATCAATTCAAGGTGATAAAATGTACCAAGATCAACACTGTTATTATTTAAAACCCCTTGATCTATATTATTTGGATTATCAGTTTATTGCTCATCATAACAGCAGGACAAATTTTATCTTGATGTGTTCAATGATGTGTTCAATTTCTTTGAGATTTATAACAATTTGTTATTTATTTGATTATTTATTTTGACTGATTCCGGCATGAACTATAGGTGTATATCAGCCATAACGTTGTAGTTGGAGTATAATAGGCTATTGGTTTTGGTGGGGTTCCCTTAAACTATCATATCAATAATTTGATAAAATAACACCTAAAAATTGATAATGAATGGGAAATTTTTGCTAATATTAACCTAAGTTTGGGGAATTTTAACATTCTACTCATATGTTTCCCATTCTTGATATTCATTAATTTAAACTAACAAACACAAGTATTATGAATCAAAAACTAAATTTCGATTCGAAAAGACCAAAAAGTATCTTTACTACTTTTAAACTTTGGTTATTTTCGATGATGATTTGTTTAGGTACACAAATTGCCTGGGCAAATCCCAACGTAAATTTTTCCATGCTAGAACATGGAGATGAAATACAGTCAACCGTAACCGGTACGGTAATCGATGCCGATGGCACCCCACTTCCAGGCGCCAGTGTTGTGGAAAAAGGCACTACAAATGGTACCCAAACCGATTTCGATGGCAATTATACCATCGAAGTGGGTAGCGATGCCACTCTTGTATTCAGCTATATTGGTTATAAAACGTCGGAGGCCGCTGTTGGTGTCCAGACTACGATTGATATAACTATGGAAGAAGATGCCTCTAGATTAGATGAGGTTATTGTAACGGGGTATGGTACACAGTCTAGAGGTGAGATCACTGGAGCAGTGGCAACTTTAGATGTATCCGAGGCCGTGAAATTACCTGTTCAGAATGCCGCAGAATTATTACAAGGAAGAGTTACTGGGGTAACTGTTACAAATTCAGGTACGCCAGGTGATGCACCTAAAATAAATGTTCGTGGTTTTGGTACCAGTAATAATACCGACCCATTGTATATTATAGATGGTGTTCAAACCGATGATAATCAGGCGTTAAACAACATTAACCCTACCGATATCAAGGCACTTACCGTTTTAAAAGATGCCGCCGCCGCTATATATGGTGCAAGAGCATCAAATGGTGTTATTATAGTTACTACAAAGAGTGGAAGTTATAATATGGACAAGCCGATAGTTTCTTTTGATATCTACACAGGTTTTGCTGAACTTACAGATTCGCCAGATATGTTGAACGTAGATCAACATGCTTCTGTATTATGGGAAAGTCTGGTAAATCAAAATGCAATAAATGGTATTACCGATCCTCCATTTCATGCCCAATACGGTGGAGCGGATGGTAGCTCGGGCCCAGTGGTTCCTACGACCGTACAAGGGGCAACCATAAATGGCGTGCCATTTACAACGAC
>CAZYQR010000130.1:0-7288 GCA_964649755.1 uncultured Maribacter sp.
CAACTGTCCCTGTGTGGGCTGAAACTCAAGATTTTCAAGAATTTTAGCGGCGATAAAATTTCTCAGCATCCCCCATAATTAATACGCATTTAAAAATACTTAATTTATCAAGCAATAATTTAAGAGGGTCAATCCCCAATAGTTTGGGTAATCTGACCCAATTGGAAAGCTTGGGTCTTTTTGAAAACGGATTATACGGTGATATACCCCATGAAATTGGTAACCTAAGTAATTTAAAGGAATTGGTCTTGGCAAACAATAGATTTGGAGGTGAAATCCCAGCAGAATTTGGGCAATTGGCCAGTCTGGAAATATTCCAGATTCAAAATAATGATTTTAATTCATTCGAGAATTTAGAAATGATGGATACACAAGGAATATTGGTCTTTGATTACGATAAGGACGATGCAAACATAGATTTCAAAGACATTAACTTTAGCAAAACTAGGATGGCAGACACGAAGTTTGATGATGAAGATGATTAGTTAGTGATTCATAGTTTTAGTTAGCTTGGTTAAAAGGGATGCAAAAGCATCCCTTTTTTTATAGAGGTTCGCAGAAATGTTGAAGAATATATCAGAAATCCCAAAAAAAATCGTTAAAAACCTAAGGATAAGATGAATAACACCGGAAAATATATGAAAAACATTGCCATATGGCCTAAAGCATAATATAAAATAATCGAAAAGTTTAATTGTAACCCTAAACCTTAATAATTATGAATAAAAAACTACTTTATGTAACGTTTCTTTTTTTTCTGTTATTGCAAACTGTTGCAGTAGCACAAATACCGGAAGACGAAAAATCTGCCCTGATAGATCTTTACGATGCAACGAATGGTGATTCTTGGACTATAAAATGGAATTTAAAAGCACCAGTTCACCAATGGTATGGTGTCGATATCATTGATGGTCATGTAATAGGCCTAAATCTGTACAAAAACAATTTGATAGGAAAGATTCCTGCCAGCTTGAAGAGTCTGAAAAAAATGGAAGTTCTTGACTTTGCATTTAACACACTTGATGGAGACATACCCAATGAATTATCGGAGCTAGTTCAACTAAAGGTTTTAAAGTTAGAGATGAACGGTTTACAGGGTAAGCTCCCTGAAAATTTTATGTCAATGCTAAATTTAGAAGAGCTTATCTTGTTCGATAATAAACTTGAAGGAAATATTCCGGAAGGTATTAGTGCCGCGAAAAATCTTAAAATCTTGGATCTTTCCAGCAATTATTTTGAAGGAAACTTACCTGAAACCATGGCGAGCTTAGTTAATCTAACAAACTTGGGTCTCTCAGGTAATAAGCTAGAAGGTGAAATAAACTTTAGTTTTGGTCGCATGAGAAATCTTTCAGAGTTGTTATTGTCATTTAATAACTTTCAAGGGGCAGTTCCCGAAGGTATTCAGTCATTGACAGAATTGCAGTTTGTGCAGCTTCAAGGTAATGATTTCGATTCTTTCGAAAGCCTTCAAAACATGCAAAGTGTGGATCTTGTTGCTTTTGATACCGATGATTTGAAGTTGAATATAAAATATCACCAATTGCACGAAATTGATACTCGAATGGCGGATACTAAATTTGATGAGCTAGAATAGCAAATGAGTGGTTGCGAATATTTATAGTTGAGCAAAAGAATAACTCGGGATGAATTCTATTAAAGGGGTGCAATTTGCATCCCTTTTCTTATGCACTATAAATAAAATGTTTAATTAAAAATTAAAAACAATAAACAAAATATTATGATAACTTTAACATTAGTTGCACCTGCAACTAATTTGTTTTTTATGTAGTTTCGTACCGTGAATACAAAAGAGGATTATATCGATTTTGAGAATTCAATTGGGCCTTGGATGGGAATTACAGTTAAAATGGTAGAGTATTATCTGCAGGCACTATTCAATGAACATGGATTGGATTTGAGCAAAGAGCAAATGATCATTCTTAAAAAACTTCATAAACAGGATGGTCTCAATCAAAATGAATTGGCGTCTTTAACCTTCCGAGATAAATCTTCAATGGCGCGTTTGCTCTCAAAAATGGAAAAGAAAAATTATATCCAAAGAAAACAAAGTAAAGAAGATAAGCGAATAAATCTGGTCTTCTTGACAGAAAAAGGGCGAACCATTTTTAAGCAAACAAGACCGGTTTTAAAAAAACTCATCAATACCATGGAAGAAAATATCACCATGGAAGAAAAAAAGCAGATGATAAAAATATTGAAAAAAGTACAATTTAATTTCACGCAAGAAAAAGTAGCGTTATAACCAACATTATGAGAAAGATTATATTAAGCATATTGGGTGTATTAATAATTGTGGCATCGGTTTTTGTTGCAAAAATGATTATTGATAGCAAGAGTAGCTCAAGGCCAAAAGTAGAAAGGGTAGTCAAGACCGTATTTACGGAAAAAGTACAGAATGGTACTGTACCAATCATGGTGCCAGCCAACGGAAATCTAATCGCCAAAAGCCGGATGGAACTTTATTCAGAAGTTCAAGGTGTATTTCGAGGCAGCAACAAGTTGTTTCGTCCCGGTCAAATCTATAATAAAGGTGAAAGCATTATACGGATAGATGCCGCGGAGTATGCCGCTAATGTTCAATCGGCTAAAAGTAATCTTTATAATCAACTTACGTCGATTATGCCTGATCTTCGATTGGATTACCCAGATATTTTTCCAAAATGGCAAGCCTATCTTACTGGTTTCGATATGGGTAAAACTACCCCGAAACTTCCTGATATGAGCACGGAGAAAGAGAAATTCTTTATTTCCGGACGCGGTATATTAACTACCTATTACAATGTGAAAAATATGGAGCAGCGGCTTTTAAAATATAGGATCTTTGCCCCATTCAAAGGGGTTTTGACCGATGCATTGGTTACCGAGGGCACTTTGATACGGGCAGGTCAAAAACTAGGTGAATTTATTAATACCGATGTTTACGAATTGGAAGTTTCTATAAGTAAGAATTTTAGTGATCTACTAAAAATTGGAGAACAAGTTGCACTTACCAATTTGGATAAATCCAAAAAGTATATAGGTAAGGTCACTAGGATAAATGGTAGTGTTGATCAAGCCAGCCAGACCATAAAGGCTTATATCGAAGTTAGGGATAGTAGTCTAAGGGAAGGTATGTATTTAGAAGCAGATCTTAATGCCAAAGAAGAATCCAATGCAATAGAAATAGATAGGAACTTGTTGTTGGAAAACAATCAAATATTCGTCGTACGTGATTCCATATTAGACTTAATAGATGTTTCACCAGTATACTTTTCTGATAAAAAGGTGGTATTGAAGCAGGTCCCAGATGGTATAACCATTTTAAGTAAGCCTTTAATGGGGTCTTATGTAGGAATGTTGGTTAAGCAATATCAAGGGCAAGATGAAGCTGAAACAACTAAAACCTTAAACTAATGAGAAATGTTATTGCGTATTTCATTAAGTACCACGTAGCGGTAAACGTTATCATTATTGCTTTTGCCATTTTTGGTATTATGGGGGCTTATTCATTGAAATCTTCATTTTTTCCCCTAACAGATTCCAAGAATGTTTTTATTAATATCACATATCCTGGGGCTTCGCCACAAGAAGTTGAAGAGGGGATAGTGTTAAAAATTGAGGATAACCTTAAAGGCTTAGAGGGTGTAGATCGTGTTACTTCAACCTCGAGGGAAAATAGTGGTAATATAAATGTCGAAATTGAAAAAGGTAGGAATATTGATTTCATGCTGCTTCAAGTAAAAAATGCAGTCGACCGGGTACCGACTTTCCCAACCGGGATGGAGCCCTTAATTGTTTCTAAACTTGAAACGATAAGACAGACCATTAGTTTTGCCATAAGCGGTGAACAAGTGCCCTTAGCAACTTTAAAGCAGATTGGTAGACAAATTGAAAATGATATTAGGGCTATTGATGGCATTTCACAGATTACCATCTCAGGATATCCGCTGGAAGAAATAGAAATTGCTGTAAACGAAAACAGCCTATTAGCTTACAACCTATCGTTTAATGAAGTTTCCCAAGCTGTTGGCAATGCCAATATTTTAGTTACAGGCGGCAATATAAAGACAAGCGCTGAGGAATATCTGATTCGAGCCAATAATAGATCATATTACGGTAACGAATTGTCTAATATTATTATAAAAGCTGATCCAAATGGGCAAACCATTCGTTTAAAAGATGTAGCAATCATTCGAGACAGATTCTCTGAAACTCCAAATGCTTCTTATTTTAATGGGAATATATCCGTCAGTACTACCATAACAAGTACCAATACAGAAGATCTGATTGATTCTGCACAAAAGGTGAAGGACTATATTACTGATTTTAACCAAAAATACAATAATGTTCAGCTGAGTGTGGTTAGTGATCAGTCGAAAACCTTGAGCCAACGAACAGAGTTGTTGACAGCGAATGCAATAATGGGAATGATATTGGTGCTCCTTTTTCTTTCCCTATTTCTGAATACAAGACTGGCGTTTTGGGTAGCTTTTGGGCTTCCTATAGCCTTCTTGGGGATGTTCGCAGTTGCCGGTTTTTTTGATGTGACCATCAATGTGTTATCCTTGTTTGGGATGATTATTGTAATTGGTATTTTGGTGGATGATGGAATTGTTATTGCCGAGAATATCTACCAACACTATGAAAAAGGAAAGTCTCCTATTGAAGCGGCTATAGATGGTACCATGGAAGTAATTCCACCTATTGTTTCTGCGATTATTACTACTGTATTGGCCTTTTCTATTTTCTTATTCCTTGATGGTAGGATTGGTGAATTTTTTGGAGAAGTTTCGGTAATCGTAATTCTCACTTTAGTAGTTTCTCTTGTTGAAGCCCTAATCATCTTACCAGCACACTTAGCGCATTCCAAGGCACTTCAGCCCGTGGATAAAAGAGAAAAGACAGGTATTGCAGCCGCGTTTGCCAAACTAAGGGTCATAAACCAGGCAGGTGATCGATTTATGAAATGGATGCGGGATTATATGTATGGTCCTACACTTAAGTTTGCTTTAAAATATAAGATGCTGACCTTTGGAATTTTTGCAATGCTGTTGATTCTTACTTTCGGGTCAATAGGTGGTGGAATTATAAGAACTTCATTCTTTCCACGAATAGCTAGTGATAGGGTGCAGGTAGAGTTATTGATGCCCAACGGAACAAATGAGAAAGTAACAGATTCAATTATATCAATGATTGATGACAAAGCTGAAATTGTAAATCAAGAACTTACTGAGAAGTATTTGAAAGGAACGGATAAAATTCTTTTCGAGAATGTAATAAGAAGAGTGGGTCCTGGTTCATCTGCAGCCACATTGACCATTAATTTGTTGCCAGGGGAAGAAAGACCTGACGCTATTCGTTCTGATTTGGTTACCAATCGTTTACGGGAATTAGTAGGTCCAGTAATAGGTATAGAGAGTTTAATTTATGGTTCGGGAGGCAATTTTGGAGGTGATCCTGTTTCAATTTCCCTGTTGGGGAATAATATTGCCGAGTTAAAGGCCGCGAAAACTGAATTAAAAACTGCTATGGTAAACAATTCAGCTTTAAAGGATGTTGCCGATAATGACCCAGCGGGAATAAAGGAAATACGCTTAGAACTTAAGGAAAACGCCTATTTGTTAGGGTTGGATTTAAGAGCGGTGATGAATCAGGTCAGAGCTGGTTTCTTTGGTACTCAGGCGCAACGTTTTCAGCGGGGTCAGGACGAGATTAGGGTTTGGGTTCGGTACGATCGCGAAAACCGTTCCTCTATTGCAGATTTGGACGAAATGAGAATTGTAACCCCAAGTGGTAATCGCGTTCCGTTAAAAGAAATTGCGAGTTATAGTATTAAAAGGGGAGATGTAGCGATAAATCGTTTGGAAGGTAGACGAGAAATACAGATTTCGGCAGACCTTGAAGATGCCAATACTACGAGCGCAACGGACATCATGGCTGAGATACGAAATGATATCATGCCAGAAATCCAGTCTAAATATCCTACGGTAACTCCATCTTATGAAGGGCAGAATAGAGAGGCAGGCAAAATGATGAAATCCTTGAACGTTGTCGGAATTACAGTTTTACTACTGATTTACATTACAATTGCTTTCACTTTTAGAAGTTTCAGCCAGCCTTTAATGCTGTTATTACTTGTTCCGTTCAGTATTACAGCTGTAGGCTGGGGACATTGGCTTCATGGTTTCCCAATTAACATTCTTTCTGGGTTGGGAGTTATTGCCTTAATAGGGATTATGGTGAATGATGGTCTTGTACTCATAGGTAAATTCAATGGCAATTTAAGACAGGGAATGAATTTTGATGATGCACTTTATGAAGCGGGCCGTTCAAGGTTTAGGGCTATCTTTTTAACCTCGATAACGACTATAGCCGGTCTAGCACCTTTAATGCTCGAGACGAGTAGACAAGCACAATTTCTTAAGCCTATGGCTATATCCATTGCTTATGGTATTGGCTTTGCTACTATATTGACCTTAGTGATGTTACCAATTTTCCTTTCTTTCAGTAACAAGGTAAAAGTAAGTTCTAAATGGTTGAAAACGGGTGACGATATTACCAAAGAGGAAGTTGAACGCGCCATTAAGGAACAGGTCGAAGAAGCCCATTTAAGGGGAGGTCTTTCACATAGTCATGCGGTTTCAATTGAAGGTTTGGAACACAATTAATTTAGTAGAATCTAAGTTAACATCTGAATTGTAGTATTGAATATTAAAAAAATACAGAGGTAAAGAGTAATGAGAAATAAAATATCCTATATATCCCTATTGTTTAGCATGTTTTTCTTGGGTTTACAGGCTCAGGATAAGCTTTTATCAAAAAATGAAGCCATTGCGCAGGCCTTGGAGAATAATTTTGGAATTAAGGTAGCCAAGAATCAAGTGGCGATTGCCGATAATAATAAAAGTATTCTAAATTCGGGATATTTACCCACATTGACCGCTATTGCTGGGGCCAATTATAACCGGGATGATTCGACTATTGAATTCCCAGGGCAATTTTTGGAAAATGGCGACCCAAGACCCGATGTTGAACTAAATCAGGCCGAAGCACAGCGCTTTAATTCCGGTCTTACACTTAATTATACGTTGTTTGATGGACTTGGAAGGTACTACAATTACAAGAGCCTAAAGGAGCAATACCAACTCTCAGAATTACAGGCAAGGGAAACAATAGAAAATACAATGTTGCAGTTATTCAGTATTTATTTTGAAGTGGCCCGACTTACAGAGAATGTAAATGTGTTTAAAAAAGCACTGGAAATTTCAAATGATAGGATTACACG
>CAZYQR010000131.1:0-7283 GCA_964649755.1 uncultured Maribacter sp.
TTTAACATTTTGTTTGGAACCGAGAATTTAGGCTTTTGTTCTATAATGAAGGCTTTTTTAAATAGCATAGCCATAGCTACGGTAAGCAAAAAAGACAAAATTAGAGGACAAAATGTTAAATTCGGAGGTAGAACAGAAATTCAAGCTGAATTCATGATGCAACTGCTAAGAAAAATAGCCTTTCCGATTTCTTTGATTTATGCCCTAGTGGTGCATATTCGCAATTTTCTTTTTGATGTTGGAATTTTTAAAAGTAGTTCATTCAACACACCAACCATATGCGTTGGTAACCTTAGTGTTGGGGGAACTGGTAAAACTCCGATGATTGAATATTTGGTTGAAATTCTTAAAGATAGGAACAAAGTAGCGATATTGAGTAGGGGGTATCGGCGTAAATCAAAAGGATTTGTTTTAGCTACATCAGACAGCAAAGTTGAAGAAATAGGGGATGAACCCTTTCAATTGCATTCTAAGTTTTCTGATATAACTGTTGCTGTCGATGCAGATAGACGTAATGGAATTCAGAAGCTGCAGCGTATGAGAGAACCCGATATTATTTTGTTGGACGATGCTTTTCAACATCGAAAAGTAAAGTCTGATTTCGCTATACTATTGACAGCATATGATAATCTCTATATAAATGATTGGTATTTACCGACTGGGGGTTTAAGGGATAGTAAAAGAGAAGCCAAACGAGCTAACTTAATAATTGTCACCAAATGTCCAGATCAACTGAGCGGAAAAGAACAATCTGAAATTATAAATATACTCAGCCCAAAACCGGATCAAGAGGTAATTTTTAGTTATTTAAGTTATGATGAAGATTTAAAAGGAAATACATCATCCATTGTGCTAAATGACCTTTTGGGCAAGAAGGTGACTTTGGTGACGGGGATTGCAAACCCTAAACCTTTGGTCAATTATTTAGAAAAAAAAGGAATGGACTTGGAGCATCTGCAATTTAAGGACCATCATTTTTTCTCTTTCTCAGAAATTGAACTTTTCAATTCAAAAGAGTATGTTTTGACCACCGAAAAGGACTTTGCAAGATTGAAGGAGCAGGTGGAAAACCTACATTATATATCTGTAAAGCATAAATTTTTAGGTAATGGGGCATCAGTTTTAGAAAAATGTATAACGGCAATTATACAATAGGACCGCCATTTTCTCGATTCTCGAAAATATTCTCTCCAATTTTTTGATAGAATACTTCTGGCTTAAATGGTTTGGTGACAACATCATTACAACCTGCGGCATAGAAACTTTCCAAACTATCATCCAAAGAGATTGCTGTTAATGCGATAATAGGAGTGGTTTTGTCAAATTTCCTAATCTCAATCGTGGCTTCCTCCCCACTTATCCCCGGCATATGTATATCCATTAAAATGGCGTCATATTTGTTATTCTTGGCAAGATCAATGGCATCCATACCATTACTGGCAATATCGCTGGTGATTTCTTTTTTGGATAACATTTTCTTGGTGATGACCTGATTGATCTTATTGTCTTCAACGATCATTAAATGTAGACCCTCAAACTCATAATCTTTCTGGGTAATCTCGAAAGGAATATCATCAACTATACTGTCCTTGCTCTTTAAATTTAGTTCAAAAAAGAAGGAGCTACCTTTATCTAAGTCACTCTCTAATTTTATTTGACTATTGAATAGGCCTAAAAGACTTTTTACAATGGTGAGTCCCAATCCAGTTCCACCGTATTCCCTGTTTATCTGAATTGAACCTTGTTCAAATCCTTCGAAAATATTCTCTTGCTGTTCTTTTGAAATCCCAATACCGTTATCTTTTACTTCAAAATATAGCGTTACGTCTTCCTCTTCCTTGTGCACCATTTGTGCAATCACTTTTACTTCACCGTCTTTCGTGAATTTAAGTGCATTACCCACTAGGTTCATAATTATTTGTGAAAGCTTCAATGGATCACTCATTAAATGCGAAGGTATGCTGTCATCATAATCCAAAATGATTTGGGTATTATTTTCCTTGGCACTCTGCTTCAATGAATCAATGACTTCTGCTAAAACCTTTTTTAGGTTGAACTCCATAATCAAAGGCTCCAATTTATCGGCATCAATTTTATTGATGTGCAAGATATCATTGATGAAATTTAATAGATAGTCACCTGAAAATTTCAAGGCCTTTAAGTGTTCTTTTTGATTTTCACTTGGGTTTTCTTCCAACAATAAATGAGTGAGACCTGTAACGGCATATAGGGGAGTTCTAAGCTCATGACTCACTGTTGACAAGAAATTAGTTTTGGCCTCCATGGCATTCACAGCTTCATCGCGTGCAGTTTGTAATTCGCTGTTTTTTGTATGTAAGAGATCATTTGTCTTGAGCTTTATTTGATTGTTCCTATATAATGAAACAGCCAATAATGAGATGATAATTAAAAAAGCAGAAGTCAATATTGCGGTTATTTCAGACCTATTTGCCGATTTACTCAGCTCCTCTATACGTTTATCTTGGCGCTTAACCTCGTCGGCCATATTCTCACTATGTATTTCATCTGCCGTCCTCGTCTCGATTTTTACTTTTTCAATAGTGAAAATAGAGTCTTTAACGGAATATAGATTACGCGTTGTGGCTAGGGCCTCTTGATAGCGACCTAGGCCCTCGTACGATTTAGCGAGTAATTGGTTACTTTCAATTATTTCTGCAAAAAAATCATTTTCATTGGCCAGTTTAAAGGCATTTTCAGCATACTTCGAGGATTCTTCAAAGTTAGATAGTTCAATATTTGTCTGTGCAAGTCCTATGTTAGCTCTTGTTGCCAAATATTCTTTCTCATAAACATCAGTATTTACTACTAACGAATTAAAATTCTTCGATGCGCTATCGTACTTTCCCAAATTCAAATAAATATTACCTTCAGCTAGTAAAATATTATTAAAGAAATTTCGATCATTATTGAGTTGCCTTGCTTCATTGAGCATAAATAGGGCTTGGAAATTTTGATTGTTCTTGAAAAGCAAAATGGCTTCAATGTACTTGTAGATAGCATTCCCGTAAGGGTATTCTATATCTTTAAGTAATGCTTTTGCCCTGTCCATATAAAATACCGTAGTATTTACTTTGTCTAACTTTAGGTATAGCAAGGAGAACATATGATAACTGTTTATCAAATTTTTCACATCCTTATTCTCCTCTGCTAGAGCGGCAGCTTTATCCAAAGATATCAGGGCTAGGTCTATTTGGTTTTTATTGCCCAATGTTCTGGCTTCATCGAAATAGGCTTGAACATCATTTTGAACTGAATTATTCTGTGCAAATACACTTGGTCCAAAGCATAAGAAGACCATAACAACGACCAATTGCTTTATATGTGCATATGTGTTTATTAAGCTCAAACGAATTTCTTGTTTTGCAATAAGTTTATTAAATCTATAATTCTGCTGTAATAACCTGTTTCATTATCATTCCAGCCAATAATTTTATCCATTTTTCCGATTACGGAAGTCATCTTAGAATCAAACGTACAAGAATAACAACTATTGTTTATATCAATCGAAACTATAGGGTCTTTCGTATAAAAAAGTATGTTTTTTAGCTCATTGTGCGATACTTTTTCAAAAGTATCATTAATTTCTTGAATGGTAGTTTCCTTTTTACGTTTAATGTAACGTCAGTTAACGAGCCATTTTCTACTGGAATTTCTTTGAGCCATACCCCATGTATACTATCGTACTTTAGAAGGTGGGCCAAAGCTCGTGCATCAGCTAATTCATTAATTGTTACAACATTTATGTGGGGATGGTTATTTAAAAAGCCTAAACAATGTTCGGCCAATTCTACCAAATATGTATATGCCAATATTTACTGTATTCATAGGAAAAATCCACTTTGGCACTATGTATTAAGTAGTGAAAAGTTATTATTCAATATGCTTGTGAGCCTTATAAGAAGATCTTACCAAAGCACCACTCTCTACATGTCTAAAGCCCATTTTAAGTCCAACTTCTTCGTATTTTTTAAACTGTTCAGGAAGAATAAATTCTTTTACGGGTAAATGTTTTTTGGATGGCTGAAGGTATTGACCAATGGTAACCACATCTACATTAGCATTTCTCAGGTCTTCCATAGTTTCAAGGACTTCTTCCTCAAGCTCGCCAAGACCTAGCATTATCCCGGATTTTGTTCTGTTTACACCACTTGAATGTAAATACCTTAAGACCTCTAGGCTTCTTTCATATTTGGCCTGTATGCGAACTTCCCTAGTAAGCCTTTTTACAGTTTCCATGTTATGGGAAACTACTTCAGGTTTAACTTCAATAATACGGTCTAAATGCCTCTCAACGCCTTGAAAATCTGGAATAAGGGTCTCTAGAGTAGTTGAAGGATTCATCCTACGGATCGCTTTTACCGTCTCTGACCAAATAATAGAGCCCATATCTTTTAAATCATCTCGATCAACAGAAGTTATTACTGCATGTTTTATGCCCATGATTTTGATAGATCTTGCTACTTTTTCAGGCTCGGCCCAATCAACAGTAGATGGTCGGCCAGTTTTTACGCCACAAAAACCGCATGAACGCGTACAAATGTTTCCTAATATCATAAACGTAGCTGTCCCTTCACCCCAACATTCACCCATATTTGGACAACTCCCTGAGGTACATATTGTATGCAGGTCATACTTGTCTACCAATCCGCGTAATTGGGTATATTTCTTACCTGTTGGAAGTTTTACCCTTAGCCAATTTGGTTTACCTTTTGGTGGTGCAACAGTATTTACGCTCATTCTTCAATTTTCGACAAATATACGAACAAAAAAGTGTACCTATCAACAGCCAAAAAGGACTTGATAGTGTCGATAATAGGCTCTATCAGAATAAGAATTATAGTATTCTTAATTTTTATTTTTGATGATTTCGGCAAGTAATTTCTTAGCCCTTAACAGTTTAACCTTTACGTTGTTAATGGGTTCGTCAAGCTCCGTAGCAATGGCCGCATAACTTAATTCATTAAAATAGCGAAGATTAATTACCTTCTGGTAGTGTGGTTTTAATTTCTTGATATTTTCAAGGAGCGTAGCCAGGTTTTGTTCTATAATCAAATTATCCTCTGCAGTAGGGGCATCATCCAATACTTTAGTAATGGCTTCGTTGTTTCCACCAGCTTCTAATACATTTCTTTTTCTTTTACGAATGAGGTCGACATGAATATTTTTTGAAATTGCAATCAGCCAAGTCTTGAATTCATAGGAATCGTCGAAAGTATTTATTTTATCAAAGGCTTTAGAGAAGGTCTGTATAGTGATATCCTCTGCATCATTTTCGTTTTCGGTACGCTTAAGTTGAAATCCGTAAACATCATTCCAAAAATTATCCAATAAATTGCTGAAGGCAATCTGGTTGCCCAATTTTGCCTTGTTGATAATGGAAGGTATGGTATCTTCAGTTTTATCCAATAAATAGAAATCGTTTAGACTTTAAAAGGTAAAATTCTATTGTAATTCTGGGACGGAGTCTTTCTTGCAATCCTGCTCATTTGGCAATTTGCCACACATACCACAAGCTTCACCTTCTTTATTCAAGAATGGACTTTGGCTTGCGCATGTACCCGCAAACTGACCATTTTTTTTTGACCATATTTTTATGGCAATACCAGCGAATGCTAGTGCTAAAAGACCAATTGTTAAAAGAATCAGTTTCATTCTGAAATTTTGAACAAAGATACAAAAATAAAGCCCTGACCATATGGTCAGGGCTTTATAATTATAGATGTTTATTATTGACTAATAATCTATTTTCGCAACAATGTTTTCGACTGTTGGAGTGTTATTGCCTCCTTTAGGCTCTATGGTTATATAACTAACCGCTTTATCTCCATAAGGCAATGCCAATAGCTTTTCTTTTCCAGCAGTTTCATCTATAATTCCAAGATTGATCATTTCACCATTGACCTCTGCCCACATTTGAAAACTTTGGTTTTCAGGTAAATTAGGTAGCTTCTTTACATTGATATAAGAGAGCTTTTTAACCGGATTGATATATGCAACTGCCTTCAACTCTTTTGCCCTGTTGTTGCCTTTGACATTGAATCTTCTGGTTTGAGGATTGTTAAGGACGATGAATTGATTTCGAACATCAGCCAACTCCAGTCTCATATCTTCTTTAAGAGTTTCTATTTTATTATTTACAATAAAATTTTCTTGCTGTAAATTTTGGTTTTGATTCCAAAGGAAATAAGAGGCGCCAGCAAACATTACAGCTACAAAACTAGCAGCAATGGCATACCTGAAGAACTTTCTTCTACCTACATTCTCAGACTTTATTCTAGCAATAATCTTGTTCTTTAACCCTTCTGGGGTCTTGATAGCATGGATTTTTGCAAATGTCTCCAAGTTCTCTTGTAGCTCATTGTACGTTTTCCTAACTTCAGGGTACATAGCTAGATACCTCTCTACTTGCATAGATTCTTGGGTATTTGTTGTTCCCAACAAATACTTCTCAAGTAAATCAGAATCTAAAAATATTTTTATCTTTTCTTTCATTATATCAGATTTAATATAAACAATAGTAGCATCGATGAGCCGTAAATTTTTCCTAGCTCTCTTAATCCGATTTTTAATCTTGATTTAATGGTCCCCAGCGGAATATCCAGTTCATCACTGGCTTCTTGCTGTGTCATACCATGAAAAAATAAGGCTTCAAGTACAATTTGATACTTGTTTTCTATCTTATCAAGATTATCACGAACATCAATTAATTCAGGCTTGATGCTTTCAACGCCCAAGTTATATACGTCCGAAACGTCCATTTGGATTTCTTTATCCGATTTTGTGTTAACACTCCGTAGTTTGTCAATTGCGGTATTTCTAGTGATTCTAAACAGCCAAGTGAATAATTTAGCCTTTGAGGCATCGTAGGTATCTGATTTTTTCCAGATTTTCACAAAACTTTCCTGAAGTACATCTTGGGCCAATTCTTCATCGCGAACTACTTTTTTTGCCACACCATATAAGGTGTCGCCATAGTGTTCATACAAAAGCGAAATGGCCTTGTCATTTCGTTCTTGTAATAATTCCACAATATGCTTTTCAAGAAGTGCGCTCATGCATTGTTCAGGTTTTGAAAAAATTAATGCCCACTGGCGGCATCCAATCAATTCATTTTAACCGTATATCCATTAAACGCTAATTTATAAAATTGATTGTTATAGCTAGCGTTATCTCAAAGTTTTAATTATAAATGTGCAACTGGTAATTGTACATTTAATTTTTGGTTAGTTTGGTTTGGTATAGCCCCTGTTATTTTTTAGCAG
>CAZYQR010000132.1:0-7266 GCA_964649755.1 uncultured Maribacter sp.
CATGGTAAAAACGGAACTTGGATTAGCGACTTACTGCCCTACACTGCGAAAATGGCTGATGACATCTGTATCGTAAAATCAATGCATACTGAGGCCATTAATCATGATCCAGCAGTCACATTTTTCCAAACAGGTTCGCAACAACCAGGTAGACCAAGCATAGGGTCATGGTTGAGTTATGGCTTAGGCAGTGAAAATGAAAACCTCCCAGCATTCACCGTATTATTATCAAGAGGTTCTGGTAGGCCAAACGGTCAACCCCTTTATACAAGACTTTGGGGTAATGGATTTCTTCATTCCCTGCATCAAGGGGTTCAGTTCAGGGCAGCAAAAGACCCTGTATTGTATCTCAACGACCCAAAAGGTATATCCAAAGAAGGTAAAAGGGATATGTTAGATCAGATAGCAGCCTTAAATGACAAGCATTTTCAAGAGAACGGAGATCCCGAAATTCAGAGTAGAATAGCGCAATATGAAATGGCCTATCGCATGCAGACTTCTGTTCCTGAAGTTATTAATACTGATAATGAACCCGATTATATTTATAAGATGTACGGAGCCGACGCCAAAATTCCAGGCACTTTTGCAGCGAATTGTTTGCTTGCCAGAAGGTTGGCAGAGCAAGACGTACGTTTCATCCAATTATATCATATGGGCTGGGATCAACACGATAATCTTCCCGGAGCGATTGCCAGACAAGCTAAAGACGTAGATCAGGCTTCCGCCGCATTAGTGGCTGATTTAAAACAACGCGGATTGCTTGAGGATACCTTGGTAATTTGGGGCGGTGAATTTGGTAGAACAAATTATTCGCAAGGTGTATTAACTGATACTAATTATGGCCGTGACCATCACCCACGATGTTTCAGTATGTGGATGGCCGGTGGGGGCATAAAACCGGGAATTGTTTATGGTGAGACCGATGATTTTGGTTATAACATTATTCAAAATCCAGTTCATGTACATGACTTTCAAGCGACGCTCTTGCATCAACTTGGGATAGACCATGAAAAATTGGTCTATAAATATCAAGGAAGACGATTTAGGCTAACTGATGTTGAGGGACATGTTGTAAAGGATATATTAACATAACCTTATCTAATTAGATTAAAAATGAAACGAAGAACCTTTATTCATAACACATCATTAGCCACAGGAGGAATCTTAGCGGGAATGCCAATTTTGAATGCTATGACTCCATATAAAGACGTAATTATTGGTCATAATTCGCATTTATATAAAATTGATATGAACTGGGGTGCCCTAAATTCAGAATTCTACCCAGTAAATGATTGCCACGAAATGGTTCAAGATTCAAAAGGAAGAATTATTCTCTTGACCAATCATACAAAGAACAATGTTATTGTATATGATAAATCTGGAAAGCTCATAGAAGTTTGGGGAACTGACTACCCTGGTGCACATGGGCTTACTTTGAATGTGGAAAATGGTGAGGATGTGCTATACATCTCAGATAATTCACGACATGAAGTTATCAAGACCACGATTGATGGTAAAGTAATCCAAGTATTTACCTATCCTAAAGAATCGGGTAAATATGCCTCAAAAGAAATATACATTCCTACCGAAACAGCAATAGCAGAAAATGGGGATGTTTATATTGCTGATGGTTATGGCGAGCAGTATATCATGCATTACAATGCCAAGGGAGAATTACTGAATACTTTTGGTGGAAAAGGCGATGAAGATGAGTTGTTTAACAATGCCCACGGTATATGCATTGATACGCGAAACCCTTCTAATCCTACCCTGTTGATAACCGCAAGACAGCAGAATAAGCTTAAGCGATTTACAATGGAGGGTGAATTTATTGAAAGTTCAGATTTACCCGGGGCATATATATGCAGGCCCGTGATACATGGCCCAAACGTGTATTTGGCTACCATTTGGTCTGGGGATGGCAGCGAAGGCACTGGTTTTGTCTCTGTTTTGGATAAAGACAATAAGTTGGTTTCGGCACCGGGGGGAAGCGTTCCGAACTATAATGATGGAACCCTGGAACATATGCATCAAACCCTAAAGGTTTTTCATCATCCACACGACGTGTGCGTTGATGATGACGAAAACTTATATGTCGCCCAATGGAACTCCGGCAAAACATATCCTATTAAATTATTCAGAGTATAGTTATGAAATGGATTTCCCTTATTCTTATTGTTACCACACTCATTTCATGTAATAGCGAGAAGCACTCTTATAATGAAACAGGCAATTTTCAGTTGGCAGTTCCCTTATTAAAAGTTGATTCGACTCTTTTTAAAAACTCATCCATGGTAACCATGAATCTTGGATTCCCTAATAGTGAAATAAGATATACTACAGACGGAAAAGAGGTTGAACCAGATAGTCCAGTTTATAATGGCCCACTTATATTAGACCACTCTGCAACAATTAAGGCAAAGGTCTTTCACAACGATTTTAAAAGCAGTGAGCAAACAACTTTACAAGTAACACAAATAGCGAATAACATCTCTAATGCTTCTATAAGCATAGAACCACAACCCGATGAAAACTATAAAGGTTTAGGAGCTACTGGTCTAATTGATATGCGAAAAGGCAGTTTACAGTTCAGAAGTGGCAATAAATGGCTAGGTTTTCAAACTAGTCCGGTTACTATCACTATTGACCTAAATAATGAAATACCACTTTCATTGCTCAAAGTAAGCTGTTTACAAAATCAAGGAGGATGGATTTTTACGCCGAAAAAAATCATTGTTTTTTCTGAATCAGGTGAGGTAGGAGAAGTAACACTTAAAAACGCTTCTAAAAAGCAGGAAAACCAGCTCAAAATATTTCCAATTCCTATTAAAGAAGGAACCTATTCAAAACTTAAGATAATGGTATATTCCTTAAATGAAATACCACAGTGGCACCAAGGCAAGGGTACTTTTCCCTGGTTATTTTTAGATGAAATACTAGTTGAATAAATGATTGCACAAAGTATACAAATAGGACATTTACACCCGCTCTTGGTTCATTTACCCATAGGCATACTTTTACTTGGTTTCATATTAGAAATCGTATACCGTAAAAAGCCCTCTGCCATTGCCAAAGATATTATCATGATGGTTTTACTCATTGGTGCTATTACTGCCGTTATTTCTTTAGGAACGGGATGGCTATTGGGTGAAGATGGTGGCTATGATGCAACATTACTGTTCCGTCATAGGTGGTTGGCTGTCGCTTTCACTGTTTTAACTATTGGACTCTACCTTCTCAAAAAATCGAAGACCGCATTAGCGATAAGACTATACTTACCTGTTTACATTATTGTTCTTATTATTATTGGTGTTACAGGACATTATGGGGGTAGTATGACACACGGTGAAGATTATTTATTCATTGATATTTCCATTAAAAAAGTGGTCATAGAAGATGTAGATAAGGCCAGGGTTTATGCTGACATCATTCAACCTATATTCAATTCCAAATGCGTTAGTTGCCATAATCCTTCAAAAATCAAAGGAGGATTGCTAATGGGTAACAAAGAGAATCTATTAGCAGGTGGTGATTCAGGAAGTATCCTGGATTCGGTCTCAAAGAATGAGGCATCCCTCTTTATGCACCGCTTGCATTTACCCATAGAAGATGAAGATCATATGCCACCAAAAGGAAAAATACAACCTACTGCTGAAGAATTGGCCCTTATGAATTGGTGGATGGAACACAGCAATTGTTTCGATTGTATTGCTGGTACAATGGATAAATCCGAAAAACTCAATAAAATATTGGTCGATTTGGAAGAAGATACGTCGCCAAGAGCTTTAATTGCCAAAAAACTGAGCGAAGTGCCTCAAGAATGGCTTGCCAATTTGAACAATTCCAATATTTCGGCTTCAAAAATAGCTGAAAACAGCCCCTTGGTATTCGTTAGTCTATATGGACGCAAGGACATCGCCCTACAAGATTTTAAAGTCTTGAAAAAATACGCCAAGAATATTGTTGAATTGAATTTAGGAAATACAAATTTCAATGATACACTTTCAAAATCCTTAACCTCGTTCAAGAATCTTACAAAACTACAATTACAGAATACCCCAATTACCGACAATACGATTGAAGATCTTATAGGGTTAAAACATTTGGAATCCTTGAATTTATATGGAGACAGTATTAGTGACACTTCATTGAACGCACTTGGTGAATTAAATAATCTTAAAAACATTTACCTATGGCAAACGAATATTACACAGGATGCCCTAAAACAATATGCAATTAACAACCCCAATATACTGGTGCAAGGACAAATCGATAGCGAAATATTCAGGGCAACAAAGTTGGAACCTCCAACTATTGTTTCTGAAACGGAATTTTTTAAAGATTCGTTGCGCATAGAAATGGACTATGTATTTAACGATGCTGATATTTATTATACCCTGGATGGTTCTTTACCGGATTCAACTTCATTAAAATACTCAAAGCCCATTACCCTTACCCGATCAACTGAAATAAAGGCTGTCACACATGCCCAAGGATGGAATTTAAGCGAAGTAAACTCGTCGAGTTTTAAAAAAATCGCCTTCGGTTTTAATTCTGTTACTTTAAATAAAAAACCTAATGATAGGTATAAAGGCCATGGTGCAAATACCTTATTTGACCAAAAAAGAGGTACCATAAATTTTGTGGATGGCAACTGGATAGGTTACGAAAACAGCCATTTCACAGCAACAATACAACTCAATACAGAAGAATTGGTATCATCTGTATCCGTTGGTGCACTATCATCTCCTGAAAAATGGATATTTTATCCGACTGGATTTACTATTTGGACATCTGACAATGGTACGGATTTTAAATTGGTGAAAAAGCAAAAAGCAGGAACAGAAAAAATAAACACCTTAACACGATTTCGTTTTTTTGATATTGACATACCTCCAACCCAAGCCAAATATGTAAGAGTACAGGTCAGAAGTCAATTAAAAAACCCTTCTTGGCATCCTAATCCCGGTGGTAATAGTTGGCTGTTTGTAGATGAGATTATCCTTAACTAAGCAATTACTTATAAAATTTCGTAATCCCATAGCTATAAACTTATATTTGCAAAAATACTTAGGATGGAATATATACTTCAACCTTGGCCATGGTATGTTTCAGGGCCATTGATCACCTTTATAATGCTACTGTTGTTCTATTTCGGAAAAACGTTTGGAATGTCTTCCAATCTCAGAACACTTTGCAGTATTGGAGGCGCAGGTAAATATGCCGATTTTTTTAAATATGATTGGAAAGCCCAACGTTGGAATCTTGTCGTCGTCGTCGGAGCTATTATTGGTGGTTTTATCTCCGTCCAATTATTATCAGATGGCTCAACCATAGCTCTTTCATCCAATACCATTGATGATTTAAATGCCATGGGCTTTGAAAATGTTGGAGAAACTTTGTTGCCATCAGAAATATTCAGCTGGGATGCCATTCTTAATTTAAAAGGATTATCAATTTTAGTAATTGCCGGATTTCTTGTTGGTTTTGGAACGAGATATGCCGGCGGATGTACCTCTGGCCATGCCATTTCCGGGTTAAGCAATCTACAAAAGCCTTCCTTAGTTGCCGTTATTGGATTCTTCATTGGCGGATTAATAATGACTCATTTTATTTTACCCCTAATCTTTACAGCATGAAACGAGCATTAACAAATTTTAAAAAATACTTGAAAAAAGAATGTTTAAAATTTTTATTGCAAGAACGAAGTGGTTACACACGTTCTCAATTTTATAATTTTCTTAGTAATACTAATTATTAAAATTTAAAAGTGTGAAATTCTTAAAATATTTATTCGTTGGGATGTTCTTTGGGATTGTTTTAGTTAAATCAGAAGCTGTTTCTTGGTACCGAATTTTTGAAATGTTCAAATTTCAGTCTTTTCATATGTATGGTATCATTGGCTCATCAGTATTTCTTGGTGTAATTGCTGTAGGATTGATAAAACTAACGGGAGTGAAAAGTATTGAGGGACAAAAAATAAATATTATACCTAAAGAGAAAGGTTTTGTGCGTTATCTTTTTGGTGGCACTATTTTCGGATTGGGATGGGCCCTGGCAGGCGCTTGCCCAGGACCTATGTATATTCTCGTAGGAACAGGAGTATTTAGTATGTTGATTGTTATTGCAGCCGCAATCGTCGGGACCTTCGTTTATGGCCTAATAAGACATAAATTGCCACATTAAGACTATTATCCCATTATCACTTTTACTGAATGTTCTTTCCCCTTTTCTAATATCGGGACTACCCTCGATTCAATTTCTGATCCATTTACAAAAATGGTCTTTATTCCTTTACTAACATGGTCGGGATTTTGCACCTCAATATTATAATTGGCACCTCTAAATTCCCGCTGCATTTTAAAACCATCCCATTTTGAAGGTATACAGGGGTCAATTACTAATCCATCGTAATCTGTTTTAACACCTAAAATGTATTGGGTTATCGCAAAGAAATTCCAGGAAGCGGTTCCTGATAGCCAAGAGTTTTTGGCTTCCCCTGGTTTAAAAGCCTCTTTACCGGCAATCATTTGACAATACACATAAGGTTCAACCTTATGTAATTCAGAAATGTCCTCTAAAAAGCTAGGTGCTATTTTTGTATAGTATTCATAAGCCTGATCACCTCTACCCAAAACCGTCTCCCCTATCATTATCCATGGATTGTTATGACAAAATATTCCTCCATTTTCCTTATAACCAGCAGGATAGGTTGAAATCTCGCCATATTCAATATGGTATTTGGTAAATGCAGGGCTATTCAAAACAATGCCATAATCACAGTCTAAATGCTTCTTCACAGCATTCAATGATTTTTCTACCATGCCCTCTTCCTTACCGATTTCGGCCATGGTGCACCATCCTTGGGATTCAATAAAAATCTTACCTTCCTCATTTTCGTTTGAGCCAATTTTGTTTCCAAAAAAGTCATATGCGCGTAAGTACCAATCGCCATCCCAACCATGTGCTTTTACAGCTTCAATCATGTTTTCGACGTGTTTCTCAGCTTCTTCAGCTTCCTTATCATTATCGATTCGCTTACAAAGCTTCACATATTCCTTTCCGTAAACTACAAAAAGACCGGCAATCATAAGTGATTCGGCTGTATTACCCTTCTTATTCCCAGTGGTCTGAAAAGATTCGTTCGGATCATCTGAAAAACAATTCAGATTGAGGCAGTCATTCCAATCTGCCCTTCCAATTAAGGGTAACTTATGAGGTCCCAAATTTTTGACTACATGATAAAATGAAGCCTTCAGATGTTCA
>CAZYQR010000133.1:0-7266 GCA_964649755.1 uncultured Maribacter sp.
TGGAAATGGCCCTCCATAATGCCTATTCCAAAATATGTCAACCTGATGAACGGCAAAAATTCAAAATGGTGCACGAATATCCATTAGGGGGCAATCCGCCTATGATGACACATATTTTTGAGGATGAATTGGGAAATCGCATTATCGCAGCGAAAGGAGCGCCAGAGGCGTTTTTTGAAATTTCTAATCTAACAACAACCGAAAAACGACAACTACATGATGCTATTGACAAATTAGCGAAAGAAGGGTATCGATTATTGGGTGTTGGCCAGGCAAAGTTCATAGGCAATGATTTTCCAGCGAGGCAGCAAGAATTTAATTTTCAATTTAAGGGAATAGTAGCCTTTTATGATCCCCCGAAGGATAATATAAAAACGGTATTTGGCGATTTTGAAACGGCAGGGATAGCCGTGAAAATTATTACAGGTGACAATCCCATTACTACAAAGGCGATTGCAAGACAGATTCAATTCAACGGGAACCATGAAATTTTGGATGGCGACGCTCTTGTTAAGTTAGAAGGATTAGAACTACAAGAGGCTATGAAGGACATACATATTTTCACAAGAATGTTTCCAGGTGCCAAACTCAAAATTATTGAAGCTTTAAAATCCACAGGTGAAATCGTGGCCATGACCGGTGATGGGGTCAACGATGGTCCTGCCCTTAAAGCAGCACACATTGGGGTAGCAATGGGGCAAAAAGGTACAGAGATCGCCAAACAATCAGCATCATTGATTTTGATGGAAGATGACTTATCCAAAATGGTGGATGCCGTCGCCATGGGTAGAAAAATCTATGCCAACCTTAAAAAAGCGATACAATATGTAATATCCATACATATTCCAATAATTTTTATGGTATTTCTCCCTCTCGCTTTACGATGGATTTACCCCAATATTTTCTCACCGGTACATGTTATATTATTGGAATTGATTATGGGGCCTACCTGTTCCATTATTTATGAAAACGAGCCAATGGAAAAACATACCATGATCCAAAAACCTCGACCCTTTACCACTACCTTTTTCAAATGGAAGGAACTTTTTACCAGTATCGTTCAAGGGTTGCTAATCACAGCTGGTGCTTTACTTATTTATCAATATAGTGTACATCAAGGTTATACCGAAGGGATTACCCGGGCCATGGTCTTTACCGTTCTTATTTCCTCCAATATATTTTTAACACTTGTCAACCGTTCTTTTTACTTTTCCATGTTCACAACAATGAGATACAAGAACAATTTGGTACCACTCATCATCGGTGTTACCATTTTTATTACAGGATTATTACTTTTTGTAGACCCGTTGACCCGTTTCTTTGAATTTGAAACTTTGGATGTATCACAACTATGCGCGAGTATTGTCACAGGCTTCTTATTTGTTGTTTGGTATGAATTTATTAAATGGGGAAAACGAATTTCAAAGTAAAATTTTTGAAATACATGACAATATTAAACAACGTCAATACAGGCAATAACCATCTGGAACCAGTTTATTTATCTTTTTTTTTGGCTTTCCTAGGCAATACCTCTTCCGGAAATGGGAAAAGAATTGTAGAATTCTTTTCAGCAGCTATATTGGATAAGGTCTGGTATAGCCGCAATTTAATGGCCGAAGGTGATTTGTCTATTTGCAGACCTGCCTCCAAAAGCTTCCCGGCGGCTTGCTCTTCAGCTTCCGCAAGAATGATACGAGCCCTTCTTGATCGTTCTGCCTCAGCCTGATTGGCCATCATTCTTCGCATGTTTTCCGGTAGTTGAATATCCTTGATTTTCACATCCTTGATTTCAATGCCCCACTCATGGGTTTCTTTCTCAACTATTGTTTTTATGTTCTTACCCATTTCCTCACGTTTCGATAAAATCGTGTCCAATTCAACTTTTCCACAAACATCGCGCAAGGCCGCTTGGGATAGTTGGGTAATCGCAAATGCAAATTCCTCTACCTCTAACACAGCCTTTTCAGGATTATTTATCCTGAAAAACACAACGCCATCTATACTACATGGAACATTATCCTCGGTCATAACTTCTTGGGAAACCACATTTATGGTAATAACCCTGATATCAACTACTTGAATAGTCTCTACTAAGGGGATAATCCATCTGAATCCTGGCTGTAGTGTTTTAACATATTTTCCAAAACGGAATTTCAAAGCTCGTTTATATTCAAAAACAATTCGAATTCCTGCCAAGAAGATTATACCAAATATGAGCGTAAATAAAATTAAAGGGTTCATAATTTATTCTTTAAGTTAATATTCTTATTTTAATCCTGAAGCATCGATTAATGCAATTTAATTCTATGCTAAGACCCTAGGGTCATGATTTGATCCAAAGCAGGATTTGTTATCCTTTTTCGTTGAAGTAAGCGTACTCTTCAATTTACGAAATTCGCAACTGGAAACAAAATTAATAGGTGCCAAAAATCGCCTTTAAACTTAAGCTTTTCATTACTTGAAAATGTGATCTAATAATCAGTACCAGCTAACATTTCCCTTTGATAAATTCCTATTTCAACTTTCGATAAAAAAATACATCCAACATAATAAACCAAATGATAAAACATATAAAGGTTATCTTTTGTATTACTGGAAGTAACCGAATATACAGCCCAGTTTCATATATATAATAATTGACCAAAAAGATTATAAGGCAACCAATGCCAAAAACAAAGAGCTTTATATGTCTTGCTTTTAAAAGTTCAACAAAACATGTTAAAAAGGCTATTACCGCTAAAAATCCGGCGATGCGAACGGTGCGATCATGGGCTCCTGAGGACAGGAAAGAGATAGCAACCAAGGCTGCTATACCCGACAACCACATAATATTTTTATTAAAATTTTTTCCTTTGAACAAACTAGGTAAGTAATACCATAACAATACAAGGCTCAAGCAAAGTACTGTCAAGGAGGTTCTCGCTAAATAACGAGCGGTATTCAATTCTCCGTTAATGGCATTTTGATCTAGCAGATCACATAAATAATTATTCCAAAAACTGAAACCATTTTGTTGGGGCATTATCCATGAACCACCTGGATATTGTAATGCCGCCAAAATATAGAATAAAACGAATAACAGCATACCAAATAAAGGCAATAATAATATATTGGGTTTTGGAGCTTTCGGTGTAATTTTCATAAACATCTAATTCAAAGCTTTTTCCTTTATAAAACAAAGCCTGTGGTGGACGTAAGGATTTGAATCAATTCTTTTGTTGTTGTAGAATCAATTAGATTTAAGCTTTTAACCTTACAAAGTTGCTCAACCAATCTTTTTCCTCCTAATGTATTACTGGCAACGCCGGTTACAATATTAGGTACAATATCAAAAGCCTTCATTAGTCCGTGAACGGCATAAGGGTCAGAAGCACTGAGTACGATACATTTAATATGCTTTCTTAGCGTCTCTATGGCAATATCCCCGTTATAGGGCTCCAAAGGTGAGGCGCCTATTTCAATAATGGCGACATCAGCTTTTTGCAATTCAATTCTACTCAATAGTTGTGTTAATTTTTCTTGGAATTCTTCCTTCGGACAAATAGAAGAAGGCAATCCTACATCGACAAAATCATAGATAGCATCAGCACCAACATCCTTAATAGCCAATATGTCTTTGTACCTTCCCGCACCTGTAAGTTTGGCCCCTACTACCTTATGACCTGCTTGCTTGAATATATTTGTGACAATTCTTGCCGATGTTGTCTTACCAGCCGACATTGATGTGCCTACAAACAGCACTATGGGTGTTTTATAAGAAAGTGTGAGTATGGGCTTAACAAAACTCTCCATAGTCAGTTTTTTATCACCTCTAAACGCATGACCCAGATAAACCACCTTCATCATTTGGGGTATAAAAACCGATTTGGATGTCATTTTTCCCAAAAGTCCGGCTCCGGTCAAGACAGTCATTTTTAGGTCGTCTTCCACATTCCTCCAGGTTCCAGTGGCTTCCAAAGTAGCAAAACGTTCTCCCAAGGCTCCAACAATTATCTCCCCGCCGATTACCCCACGCATTCTTCCATTCGGCAATTCCAACTTTAAGGTTTCACTCCCTGCATTCACTATTCGACAAACCACATAATCCCCTGTTGCCCATTGTCCCTTTTTCAATTCTTTCAATTGAAATTCTTTTTCGGCCAAATCGGAGATTCGAGTCAAGGATGTAAATATGTATTTATGGTTCATAATTATGCTTCTTTAGTTATCCAATGAATCTGACAATAGTAATAAGGTTAGTAAGGCTGTTCTTTCTAAGAACTGATCCAAAAAAATAAACTCATGAAGTGCATGTGCCCCATCGCCCGTTGTACCAAGACCATCCAAAGTGGCGGTGTATACACTTGTAGTATTGCCATCAGAGCCACCGCCTGCGGTCGCTTCCTGCAAGTCCAAACCTAATAGCAAGGCTTTCGTTTTAGCAAGTTGCCATAGTTTCTGGTTTCGGACTGTACGCTCCATAGGTGGTCGTCCAATTCCTCCTTCAACCTTAATTTCCACATCGCTTATGGTTGGTTGTAAACCATAAATCTGTTCAGTTATAAATTCTCCGTCTTCTTTATTTAGCACTCTAACATCGACCACAGCATTACTCTCAGGTGCTACTACATTTGGGGAAATACCTCCTTGTATGGTGCCCACGTTTACCGTTATGCCCTTATCAAAATCGTTCATAGCAAACAATTTTTGTACTTGGTGGGAAAGCTCAACAATGGCATTAATCCCTTTTCCTGGATCTAAACCGGCATGTGCAGCCTTTCCTATCACCGTTATGGTAAAACGTCCTAGGCCTTTACGAGCGGTTTTCAATTTTCCTTCAAGGCCCAAAGGAGGCTCCATTACAAATGCCCGTTCAGCAATTTTTGCAAGCCGCTTGATAATATGCCGTGATTCCCTACTACCAATTTCCTCATCAGAATTGATTAGGATTACAGGAGAAAGGTGGGAATGCAACGACATTTCATGAATTACCTGTAGAGAAAATATAAGTTGAGTTAGTCCCGCCTTCATGTCATAAACCCCAGGACCGGTCATCTTACCATCATTTTTGGAAATGGGCATCTTTAGCAATGTATTCTTTTCCCATACGGTATCACAATGGCCCAATAATAACTGTAATGGCTTTTTTCTATCCCTATTTTGTGGCCTGGCATATAAAAAGCCACCTGTTTTTTTTCCAGGAAAATAGCAAGTAAAATACCCGAGCGAGTTCAGTTTATTTCCCAAGAATTCCAGTAATGCCTTTTGTGAATTAGGGTTGTTTGATGGAGACTCATAACGAATCAAATTTTCAAGGAACTCGACCATATTATCATTACTTTCCTTGAAATAAGCTAAAATCTCTGCTGCGATATTTGTGGTCATAGCAATCATCTTTTAAAGTCTTTGGGAAATGGAAAACTGTAGGTGTCAGAGATTTTTGCAAAACGTCCTGTAGCAATATAGGCCAGCAGTGGATTTTCATGCAGCTGTTCCTGTTCATCTTTTTCGGATACCCTAAGGTAATCCTTGTGCACATGTGCTGCTTTTATCGTACCGGTAATGATACTATAATCATCAAAACCGTCGATTATTTTGAAGAGTTCACATTCAAAGTACAAATAAGCATCCTTTATCATTGGCGCATCCATTGTGGTTGCCTTGACGATTGGCAATGCCTGGATAATTCCCTGTGATTTCGAAATCTGTTCGGAACGTGGGGATGAGCTTAAGGAGGTCGCTACTATCTGGTCTGGCCTTGGAAAACTGACAGAAAATTCATTGCTTGCCTTCACATTGTGATATGTGCCATGTCTGGGCGTACAGACGAAACCAAAATAATTGCCAAACCCCAAAGGGGTGGCCATATGTTTTGGTGCAAGATCATAACCCTCATTTTCTTTGGTGCCAATAACCACCAAAGGAGCGATGGTAAAAAAGCGTTCCCAGATGGGAAGGTTAACATCCAACGAGATTAAATTATCTTTCTGAAGTATATCCATGAGTAATATAATTGTATTTTACTATCTATAAAAATACAATTGCAAACAAAAGGATGTAATGATTTTGGTCAGCTAATGGCCAATAATAATGGATAGTAAACAACTAATTATTATTGTGGTCATTTATGTGCTCTACAAATTATCAACCGCTTTTTTCAACTTATTTCGAACCTCATCGGCTATTTCACCAAGACCTTCATTTTTGACACCCATCATAGAGGCAATAGGGTCTACTGCAGCAACTTCAATACTACCATTTTCGGTTTCCCGGACAATTACATTACAGGGCAACATGGTCCCGATTTTATTTTCGGCCATTAAGGCCTTATGGGCAAAGGCTGGATTACAAGCACCTAAGATTTTATAATTAGGGAAATCGACATCCAATTTATTTTTCAAAGTAGTTTTGATATCTATTTCGGTGAGTATGCCAAAGCCCTCTTCCTTTAGGGCCTGAGTTGTTTTGTCAACCACCTCGTCAAAAGACAAATTCGTAAGTGTTTTGTTGAAATAATATTCCATTTTATGTAATTTAAGATAATCTGTTATACGATGCAAAACAGAAACGGGTACGCTAAGCGTACCCGTTTCCTATTAAGAAATCAAATTCATCAAAACAATCAAACAATTCTTTAAATCACATTATCGCTAAAACAACTTAACCAATTGATTTTTTTGCAAATGACTACATGGAGTTCTTAACTATGATCTATACGGTCTTGCGACAATAAAAATCAATACCTTCTAATTATTAAAAGAAACCGGCACACCCCCGTGTCCCGGTTTCCAGAAGATATAAATTCTGTCTAATAAACACTTATGGCAGTTTAATCTCCGAACCTGTTGCCAAGCCACGACAAAAAAATCACCTAGTGCAATAGTATCTTTTATATCTTCATATACAAACCCTTATTACTCCCCATGAATAACAAGTATGTTTTTCGAATGTCAAATGAACTTTTATGAACAATAATAGGGCAAATATATACTCTATTTTTCTCTAATGAACTGATCTAGATCAGTTCATGTGTTTTTGAATTAAATTTTAACAGTATTGGCAATTATCCATTCGAGCAAGTTATCAGCATCCTCTTTTTCACATAGCTGGGTGCCCGGATGAATAGTTGCTGCAGTACCACAGGCAACTCCGTATTTTACCATTTCACTCAAGGATTTACCCTTCAATAAACTTAAGACCATTCCCGCTATCATACTGTCTCCCGCACCTATAGTGCTTTTCTGCATTACGGCGGGTGCCGGGATATGTTCAATTACATTTTTCGTA
>CAZYQR010000134.1:0-7253 GCA_964649755.1 uncultured Maribacter sp.
AAAACGTATGGGGGTCAAACTCGCCCACAATGGTATTAATATACTGTACAAACCAATCTTTACGTTCCATATCGTCAACAAAGTCAAAAAATTCATCTAAGGTCTTTTGTGTAGATTCCCTTGCTTCTTTTTCAGCTTCTTCGGGTGTCCTTGATTCCTCAAATTTGGCATTGGTGATCTTTTCTTCAGAAAGTAGTTCGTCGACCACCGCGCCATCTACAATGACTGTTTTGGTTTCACTGGTCTTTTTCACCTTTCTCAATTTCGAATCATAGGTACCTAAGGTAGCATACTTCAATTGCTTTCTCCATCTTTCTTTTAAATCAGATTTCGATGCGGCAAAAAGTTTCTTCTCATAACTTATACTAATATTTTCTTCGACATTATAGTCAAACGGGTCAGCCAAAACTTGTTTATAAATATCTTTAGCATCCTGCATTCTGGTCATTAATCTATCATAGACCAAATTGAAAAAAGCTATTTCAGTGTTCTTGATTTGATCGTCTATTTGAAATTTGTACTTCTCAAATTCCATAATATCATCCTCCAGAAAATATCTTTTTGTAGGATCAAGAATATCGATAAAATCTTCAAATACACTTACTGAAAAATCATCGTTGATAATCTTTGGTTCATAATGTCCCCGCTCAAGAACATAAGTGATCAAATCCAACAACAATTTATCCTTGTCATCATTTTCAAATGATTTATTTGTAAAGCTGCATGAAGCTACGGCAACAAGCATGGCAATTAGGGCGTAGGCTAGATTCCTTTTCATAAAATATCCGTTGTTATTAATAAATAACCTTTACTTTCTACTAAGTGTAAGATTCCACATAATGTTTCTAGAACATAACTAGTTCCCTAATATACTGAAAAAACCCTGCCAGTACTTCACCTTCAAGCATTAAATTTTTGTTAAACACGATTTGGGAACATATCTTTTTTTAAACGTATTTTTACCCAAGAAAGTATATGAAATGGAAAAACCCCTTATTTTAGTGACAAATGATGACGGAATTAACGCTCCAGGACTACGGGCATTAATTCGTTTTATGGCTGAAATCGGGGATGTTATCGTAGTTGCACCTGATAGTCCTCAATCAGGTATGGGACACGCAATTACGTTGGATAGCACCCTATATTCTTCCAAAATCGATGTCGACGTAAAAGACGGGGCTATTGCGGAATACAGCTGCAGTGGCACCCCTGCTGATTGTGTTAAATTGGCCTTGCAGGAATTGTTAGATCGCAGACCGGACATCTGTATCAGTGGAATTAACCATGGATCAAATGCTTCGATAAATGTGATTTACTCCGGTACCATGAGCGCTGCTATTGAAGCAGGTATTGAGGGTATCCCCGCCATTGGTTTCTCTCTTTGCGACTACAAATGGGAGGCTGATTTTGAAACATCTGGCGATACGGTGAAAAGAATAGTCCGTGAAGCGCTAAAGAATACAATGCCTAAAGGAGTGGTACTTAATGTAAATATTCCCAAAATGAAGGATGAATTGCCAAAAGGCATAAAAATATGTAGACAAGCGCGTGCTAATTGGAAAGAGAAATTTGATAAGCGTAGAAACCCTATGGGCAAGGATTACTATTGGCTTACCGGAGAATTTGAGCTGTTGGATAAAGGAGAAGACACCGATATATGGGCGCTATCAAATGGTTTTGTCTCTGTAGTACCAACCCAATTTGACCTTACTGCACATCACGCCATTCAAAATATAAATAATTGGAATTTACATGAAAACTAAAAAAGAACTTATCATCGGTTTTGTTGTGGGCATTATCGCAAATACCATTGGAACCTTGATTTATATTCTATTGTTTTCTGATTTTGGAATCGCTGAAACATTCGAAGCTGCTGTACAACAAGGTCATGTAGGGAGTTTACTAGCTCTTGGTGCAATACTGAATTTAGTTGCCTTTTTTGGGTTTTTAAAACTACGAAGGGACCAACGGGCAAAGGGCGTTTTAATCGCAACCATACTTACCGCTTTGGTTATTTTATATTATAAGGTTTTTTAAAGTACAATCGCAAGTTCAAAAACAAGTGCAATAAACATAAATCGTGAAAAATAATAGCAACCATAATAAAGAACAAAAAGCTCTAAGAATTCTTTTTGAAATTGGTATTGTACCTGAACTTGAATAAATGAAATACTACATCATCGCTGGGGAAGCATCTGGGGATTTGCATGGGTCAAATCTAATAAAAGCTTTGAAGAATAAGGATTCAAATGCTGAGGTTAGATGTTGGGGTGGAGATTTAATGCAGGCAGCTGGTGGTACTTTAGTAAAACACTATAAAGAAATGGCTTTTATGGGCTTCATCGAGGTCATAATGAACCTTAGCGCCATATTCAAGAACATTAAATTCTGTAAAAATGATATTGCCTCATATGATCCAGATGTTATCATTTTTATAGATTATTCGGGATTTAATTTACGGATTGCGGAATGGGCCAAGCAGCAGAACTTTAAGACAAATTATTATATATCACCTCAAATATGGGCTTCACGAGAGGGCAGAATCAGCAAGATAAAAAGGGATATTGACGCCATGTATGTTATACTTCCTTTTGAAAAAGAATTCTATGAAAAGAAACATGGCTTCCCAGTTAATTTTGTAGGCCATCCTTTGATTGATGCAATCGCAAATCATTATAAGACTGATGAAAATACCTTTCGTCTCGAAAATAACTTAGACAATGGGAAACCAATCATTGCCTTATTACCTGGTAGTCGCAAACAGGAAGTACAGAAAATGCTTCAATTAATGCTTTCAATCACTAATGATTTTCCGGACTACAATTTTGTCGTTGGTGGTGCACCGAGTTTGGAGGACGAATTTTATAAACCATTTTTAGTTAATGCCAATGTTGGTTTTGTGCCAAATAAAACTTATGATTTATTGAATATTTCCCAGGCTGCATTGGTAACCAGTGGCACCGCAACTTTAGAAACAGCATTATTTAAGGTTCCTCAAGTTGTTTGCTATAAGGCCAATTGGTTGTCCTATCAAATAGCCAAGCGCATTATAACCTTAAAGTATATTTCTTTGGTGAATTTAATCATGGATAAGGAGGTTGTAAAAGAACTTATTCAAGATGACCTTAGCGCTAAAAATCTAAAAAAAGAACTTACCAAAATACTTGATGGTAAAGGACGTGATAATCAATTGAACGCATATGATCTTCTTGAACAAAAGCTAGGAGGAAAAGGTGCAAGTGAGAAGGCAGCCAACCTAATTGTAGAAAATGCTTAAATTTGATATCCAAGGACAACTAACTTTCTTTGGATGAAAAGAATACTACCATTTTTATTATTTCTGATTTTTTTAGGCAGCTGTGTTGTTAAAAAGAAAACCACGTACAATAAGGAGCGTAAAATTACAGTTGAGGCTTCCTCAGAAAATAAAGTAATTGAAGTTGACAGTACTGCCGCAGAAATATCAACATCTGATTCACCTTCTTCAAAAGCGAATGACATCATTAATACAGCCCTTACCTTTTCGGGTGTTCGATACAAATACGGAGGCACTACAAGCAAGGGAATGGATTGTTCAGGACTGCTATATGTTTCTTTCAAAAAGCATGATGTTGCTATCCCACGAGTTTCTAATGAAATGGCGAATGAGGGTAAGCGTATTCGCGTAAATCAGGTTGAAAAAGGAGATTTATTGTTCTTCAAAACAACTCGAAAAGGCAAAAAAATAAACCATGTAGGTTTGGTTGTTGCTGTCAAAAATGATGAAATCAAATTTATTCATGCCTCTACCTCAAGAGGGGTAATTGTTTCATCGCTACGTGAAGGTTATTGGAATTATGCTTTTATAAAAGCAACAAGAATCCTTTAAATGAATTTGCTAAAATTCATTCCAATAAAACTGACATTTCTAATGGTGTTGGGTATTTTATTTGGATATCTTTTTGATATAGAAATAAAATTTCCTTTACTGCTTACCTTGGTTTTTCTATCCGTTCTCGGCTTTATCTTGTTTAAAGAAAAAAAAGCCGTAGGCATATCTTTTGGAATAATTGCGGCTCTCACTACTGTCTGTCTTGGCGTTCTCATTGTTGCCATTGCACAACCAAAAAATGCCAATGACCATTATTCAAACATTTCACCGAACCAACAAGAAAGCTGGAAATTAAAAGTTACTGAAGTTTTAAAACCTAACTCCTTTTCCCAACGCTATTTTGCAGAAGTAGCGGAATACAATTCTTATAAAGCTTCAGGAAAAATAATTCTGAATCAGTCAATCGATTCGATTTTAAAAAAATTACAAGTTGATGATGAACTTATTGTGTTTGCTCCTAAGGATGAAATTAAATCACCTTTGAATCCATATCAATTCAATTACAAGAACTACCTGGAAATACAAGGGGTTTACCATCAACTAAAATTGAATGCAAACAACCATATTGTTCTTGAAAACTCTTCAAGAACAATTAAGGGTTATGCCACATCATTGCGTCAAAACATTATTACCAGACTTGAACAAGCTAATTTCGGGAATGCCGAATTAGGGATTATCCAAGCCATATTATTAGGACAGCGTGATACTATTTCTACAGAAACATATACCGATTACAAAAATGCTGGGGCAGTGCATATCTTGGCTGTTTCAGGCTTGCATATTGGTATTCTTCTGTTATTTCTAGAATTTATTCTGCGCCCCATGGAACTTTTACCCAATGGCAAAACCTTTAAACTTGTGGTAATTGTTGTTCTGCTATGGGGTTTTGCATTTTTGGCGGGATTATCTGCGTCTGTAATAAGGGCCGTGACCATGTTCTCTTTTGTAGCGTATGCCCTGTATTTAAATAGACCAAGCAACACTTTCAATATATTGGCATTATCAATGTTCTTTATTCTTTTGGTCTTTGATCCCATGCTTTTGTTCCATGTTGGGTTTCAAATGAGTTATGCTGCTGTGTTTGCCATAGTTTGGGTCTACCCCATTCTGCAGAAATTTTGGTATCCCAAAAATTGGTTGGTTAGACAAGTTTGGCAATTACTCTCAGTAAGTGTTGCAGCACAGGTTGGCGTACTACCAATAAGTCTATATTATTTTCATCAATTTCCTGGGCTATTCTTTATATCTAACCTACTCATTGTTCCCTTTTTAGGGTTGATATTGGGCTTGGGCATTATCGTAATCGCATTAATAGTATTGAATATTGCACCAAATTCTCTTATAGAACTCTATAATTCAATCATTGGCCTAATGAATTCAGTTATTAAATGGGTTGCACAACAAGAAGCATTTATATTTAGGAATATACCTTTTGATTCTGTTCAGTTAGTGTTGACCTATTGTTTATTGATTTCAATGATTTGGATGTTGACCAAAAACACTTTTAAAAGGACATTAACATTTCTAATCTGTTTCATTGGCTTGCAACTCTGGTCGCTCTACAACCAACAAAATACCTATGAAAAAGAACAATTGTTATTAGTACATCAAACCAAAAATTCTATTTTGGCGCATCAAAAAGGCAAACAACTAAGCGTATTTACGAATGACAGTAGCGCTACAAAAAAAATTGCAACCTCATATCAAATACAGGAAAGGATCGAAAGATTGAACTACCACTTCATTGGTAACTCCTACAAATTCAATAATCAAAATTTAGTGCTGATCGATAGCTCTGGTGTTTATGACTTTAAACCAAAAAATGTTGATTACTTAATTTTGACACAATCCCCAAAAATAAATCTTGAACGACTTATAGACTCATTACATCCCAAACAAATACTTGCAGATGGTAGTAACTATTATAGTTATGTTAATCGCTGGAAGAAGACGTGTGACAATAAAAAACTCCCTTTTCACTATACGGGTGAAAAGGGAGCTTATATTTTTAAATCCGATTAAAATTTAATAAAACATTGAATTACTAATCGTCAGCAAGTTCAAATCCTTCTGTTTCATCATTTTTTTGAGATTGTCCAAAATCTTCAGCCTTATGTGTCAATCTTTTTAGTGGTTTCAGTATTGCAATTACCAATAGACCAAATACCACACAGAAAATTGTTATTCCTGCAAAAATATTAAGTTCCCCAGCTTCCGAAGCAGATTCCCCTATTAAGCCAGCCACTTTATTACCTAATCCAGTAGCAGCAAAATAAACACCCATCATTAAGGCACCATATCGTACTGGAGCCAACTTTGTTATAAACGACAATGCAACAGGTGAAGCACATAACTCTCCAATTGTATGAAAAAGATAAGCCAAAGCCAACCAATAAAGTGCGGATTTACCGAGAGCTTCATACTGCATAGAAGCAAATACCATAAAAACAAAACCTAGGCCCATTATAATTACGCCATTAGCCATTTTAAAAAGAGAAGATGCTTCCTTGCCCCTATGTTTCCACCACATCCAGAAATTTGCCACTGGCACCGCAAATAAAATTATGTAAAAGGGATTAAAGAATTGAAAGGCTGCGGCTGGTATTTCGTAACCAAACAAAAACCGATCCGTACGGTTCTCTGCATATAAATTCATTAATCCTCCCGCCTGTTCAAATGCCCCCCAAAAAACTATGACAATTATAAAAGAAAGCAACAGAACAAGATACCGATCTTTTTCTACCCGTGATCGTAGGTCTCCATAAATCGTAACCATCATTCCGACTACAACTGCTAGAAATATAAAGAAAATTATATACGACAGCTTTTGCTCTCCAATATAAAAATATGCAGCAAGACTAGACGTTAAAGCTAATAATAAGGTAATGGAGAGCGGTATTTTAGAACTAAACTGTTGGATGAAAATATTCTTAATTGATACATCATCACTATTGGCCTCAATTTCTTTGGGTTTATTCCCAACTTTAACCAAGAATTTCTGACCCGATAAATAAATGACCTGCCCAAGAACCATTCCAATAGCAGCCAAACCAAAGCCTGCATGCCAACCCCATACATCGGCTACCCAAGCAACAACCAAAGCAGCTAAGGCTGCTCCTGTATTGATGCCAATATAGAAAATTGAAAATCCTTTATCTCTGCGCTCATCTCCTTGCTTGTACAAACCTCCTACCAAGGTAGAAATGTTGGGCTTCAACATCCCAACGCCTGCAATAATCAGCCCCAACCCGGTGTAAAAGGCCCACATGAGTTCAATAGAAAGAATTCCGTGACCTGCAACTAGTAAAAATCCACCAATCATAACCGCCCTTTTCTGCCCAATAACCTTATCAGCAATAATACCTCCAGGGATAGAAGCCAC
>CAZYQR010000135.1:0-7252 GCA_964649755.1 uncultured Maribacter sp.
TATACGCCCATAATCCAGCATTGGTTGAAATAATCATCACGTAATTTATTCCAAGTTCAACATCTTTTAGGGTTAACCGTTTTCTGTCTTCGTTATAAAATTCATCCGCCTTGACAAACTCATAGAAAATCCCTGAATTCAAAAGCAGTAACATTCCTTTTTCGGTTTGGGAATCTTGATAAGCGAAAAAACCTTCACTGGCTGGGAATAGCTCTATGCTATCCACCTTTCTGCCAATCAAGTTTTCAAATTTGGCCCTATATGGCTCATAATTCACCCCCCCGTAAATGAACAATTGAAAGTTTTTGAATAATTCGCCAACTTTTTTATTGCCCTTTGCACTTAATTTTTCAAAATACATCTGGACCCAAGAAGGAATACCGGCAATTACCGTCATATCCTCATTTATAGTCTCCTCAACAATAGCATTTACCTTGGTTTCCCAATCATCAATACAATTGGTTTCCCAACTTGGCAATCTATTTTTTTGAAGATAGTTCGGCACATAATGTGCTGAAATACCCGAAAGTCTGCCCAGTTTTACGCCGTTTTTCTCGTCAAGGACAGGACTACCCTGAAGAAATATCATTTTTCCGTCTACAAAATCGGTATTTCCTGTCTCATTGATGTAATTGAGAATTGCATTCCTTGAGGCTTCAACTTGATGCTTTATGGACATTTTTGTAATCGGAATATACTTTGCACCTGAAGTTGTCCCTGAAGTTTTCGCAAAATAAATGGGTTTTCCGGGCCAAAGAATATCAGAATTGCCAGCCACTATCTTTTCTACATAGCCTTTTAGCTCTTCATAATCCCTTATAGGTACGTTTTTCACAAAATCTGCATGGTTCTTTATTTCCGCAAAGTAATGATCCTTACCAAAAAGCGTTTTGCTGGCCGTTTTTATCAATTCAGTAAATACATTGTCCTGGGTCTCTATGGGACGATAAACCCATTTAGCAGTCTTTCTAGCCACTCGCCTTGCAAAAATTCTGGCAGCAAAAGATTTTATTGACATATTACTTAAAATCTATAAAATCCAGCGGGTTTACAGGATTTCCATTATCCCACAATTCAAAATGCAAATGGGGTCCCGTGGTAAACTCCCCCGTATTCCCGACAGATGCAATCACTTCTCCGGCTCGTACGATATCTCCTTGTGATTTACTTAAGGAGCCATTGTGCTTATATACACTCAAAAGTCCGTCTTTATGTTCCAAGATAATTACATATCCCGTTTCTGTAGTCCATTCAGCGAAAATGACAATGCCATTGGCCACCGCTTTAATAGGTGTATCTTTTGGTGCAACAATATCAACAGCATAATGCTTTATTTTTCTATTGTATTTTTCAGAAAGTGTTCCGCTTAAGGGTGGGAATAATACCAGGTTTGCCTTGTCACTGTTTGTTTCAAACAAATTGTACTTGTCTTCCAAAGCCACTTCTGCCCGAAGCAAGGAATCTTCTTTAATAGGATTTAAATCGACGCTTGAAGGATCTATTTTAAATTGCTCGAACAATGAATCCCGATTAATCTCGGTATTTTCAATATCGCCCCTAAGTACCATTCTAATATTATCTAAATACCTATTGGTATAATTCAAGGTGTTTACGAGAGAGTCCGTTTTATAGGTAAGTTCAGTAGCCTGCCTCTTTAACCTAGTCGAAGAATATCCCGGTATATATTCACGAAGAGGCGTAAAAGCAATAAGTAATATTGTAAGGCCTATTAAACCAATGATACAAAGTGATCCTGTAACAAAAACGTTTAATCGACTTAATTTAAAACTTATTTTTTCTTCAAAAGTACTTTCATTAAGGATTACCAAACGATACTTATGAAGAAGCTTTCTTTTGATATCTTTCCTTTTTTTTACTTTTTTGGCCATTGTACGCAAAGATAAACTTAGTATTGAATTTTAAATAGCTTTTTTTATTACATGTCAATAATAGCTACATTAGATTTAAATACGAAATAAATTGAAATCTAGTTCATGCAATTAAAAAAATGCTCTTGCGTTAATATTAACAGCAAACTAAGAAGTTTTTAGTACATTTGTAATCCATAAAATCATAAATTATGACAACTTCACATATATTTTTAGCAATAGGGCCATGGCAAATAGGAATCGTTGTTCTGGTTGTACTTCTTTTATTTGGTGGGAAAAAAATTCCAGAACTTATGCGAGGTCTTGGTAGTGGTATCAAGGAATTTAAAGATGCTTCCAAGGAAGATGAGGAAATTGAGGAAAACGACAATAAATAGTATTCTCACTCAAAAAAACTTAAAGCACCCATTTACGGGTGTTTTTTTTGCCTAAATCTTTTAATATACTTATTGGTATATATACAATGTTCGGATATGTTCAATTGTCGAAAAAGGCAATCATTATGCCTTTTTCAAATAAAACCAATCCTTGGCTTTGACTCCTAATAATTGGGGGTTATCGACAAAAAGCAGTAATACACGACAAAAAACATCACTTTCACAACAAAAAATATTTATACCATATAGGAACTGCTAGTTTCGTCGTTAAATGGTATTAGTGAAGGACTATTATAAACAAATTGCACCTAATGTAGTTTCTTATATAGCCACACTATTACCTTAGTTATAAAACCATGAGAATAACTGCAGCACAGCTTCTAACATACTGCTTTTTATCACTGACTTTGAGCCTCAGTGCTCGAACATATACCGAACCCAGCCTTATTGATGTTAAGTCCAATGTGTCTAATACCAATAACCTGGAGGAGACGAATATTAGAGCAACGATGTTCACTACAACCCCTTCGGCATTTGTTGCCGCGGCCAAGAAAAATAATATCCCACAAAGGGAGTTCAAGGACTTAAAAGGACAGAAAAACGGATATTATGTAATCGCCGGGGTTTTTGGGGAAATTGGGAATGCAAAAAAAGCAATTTATAGGCTACGAAAAAAAGGCTTCGAGACCAATTACATTTCAGTGCCTGAAAGTGGTCTCAACTATGTTTACCTAAACTATCATGAAAAATGGGAAAACGCCATTAAGGCTTGCAACAATCAATTTAATGGAAAATTTTTGGATGATGTTTGGATATTGAACGCTCAAAGCGAGGCTAAACCAAACGCCATTCAATTTGACAAGGCAAATAGCGCCAAAGTAGCCAAAAATTCTCCTACTTCTTATCGGAGAAATAAGAAACTTAGTAGCGTTGAACGAAAATCGTTTTTGAAAACTGCAAAGGAGAATAAAATTTCCACTAGGAAATTAAACGACCTTAAAGGAATAAAAGATGGTTATTACATTATTTCTGGTGTCTATGGTGATGAAAACAATGCCAAGAAAATGGCAAAGGGCTTAAGGAAAAAAGGATTTGAAGCCGATTACTTCCCAAATTCCGAGAACAATCTGAACTATACTTTTTTAGAATACCACAAAAACTGGGAAAATGCCATAATCCCCATCAAATCAAAATTCAATGGCTCTTTTAAGGGTAAGGTTTGGATTTTGCAAGTGGAAAGCAGCGCGATGAAAGATAAGTCTGTTGAAATAAGTCAAAAATCATTTTTACAGATAGCAAAGGAGAACGATATTTTAACAAGGAAATTAAGTGACCTTAAAGGAGTAAAAAATGGTTATTATATAATATCTGGAGTTTATGGTGACGAAAACAATGCCAAGAAAATGGCGAATGGCTTAAGGAAAAAAGGATTTGAAGCCGATTACTTCCCAAATTCCAAGAACAAACTAAACTATACTTTCTTAGAATACCACGAAAACTGGGAAAATGCGATAATTCCTATCAAATCGAAATTCAATGGTTCTTTCAATAGTAAAGTTTGGATATTGCAAGTGGAAAATCAACCAAATAAAGAACAGTTAGATGTAAATATTCTGGATTCCGAAATCAGATTAAACAAAATTGAAGAAAGTGGTCAAATCAAAAAGAACAATAAACCTCAGAAAAATAGCAGGTTACTAGAAAAAGCAGATAGTTACTTTAGTAAAATGTGGTACGCTGAAGCGGCAGAACTTTATGAGCAATTCTTAGAGCAAAGCGGAGAAAACCAAACCTTCGAAATTATACAAAAAGCTGGGGATTCCCATTATTTCAATACCAATATGGATAAAGCCTATTATTGGTATAATATCCTATATGAAAAGCATAAGGACGAAATGTCTGCTGATAATATTTTTAAATATGCCCACTCTTTAAAAGGTACTGGGAAGTACGCTAGGTCAAAAAGGTTAATGCGACTTTATAATCGCAAAATGAAAAATCCTAACGTTTCCATTTCTCAAAAAAATATTGAAAATGCCTTGCCAACTGAGGTAATATTGGATGAATTGCGAAACACAAAACAAGATTTCGATGTTCATAATTTAGCCATCAACTCAAAATATTCAGAATTTTCACCCATGTTTCACTACGAAGATCAACTTGTATTTGCTTCGGCTAACGATACTTCGATATTTAATACCAGACGGTATAAATGGAACGATCAGCCTTATCTTGATTTATATGTAGCAAAGATCAATGAAGAATCACAAGAACTAAGGAATGCTATTAAATTCTCCAGAAAAGTAAACACCAAATACCACGAAGCATCAGTTACTTTCTCTCCAGATAATGAAACCATGTATTTTACAAGGAACAATTATGGAAAGAAATTAAAAAGGGATAAAAAAGGGGTTAATCATTTAAAGATTTATAGATCCGATAAACTAAATGGTGAGTGGAGTGAAGCCTTGGAAATGCCTTTTAATAGCGATGATTATTCAACAGGTCATCCGGCTCTAAGCCCAGATGGTAAGTTGCTCTATTTTGTGTCAGATATGCCTGGAAGTATTGGTCAGACCGATATTTTTGTGGTTGATGTCCATGGTGACGGGACCTTTTCCGATCCACGAAATTTAGGCCCGGAAATAAATACCGAAAGAAAGGAAATGTTCCCTTTTATTAACGAGGAGAAATTATATTTCTCTTCAAATGGACATGTTGGCCTTGGTGGTTTGGATGTTTTCGAAGCTAAAATCGATGAGGAACTAGGCTTCCTTGAAGTTAAAAACGTCGGACAACCAATCAACAGTAATAAAGATGACTTCTCCTATATTGTAAATGAAGAGAATCAGAAAGGCTTCTTTGCATCAAACAGAAGAGGTGGTAAGGGTGATGATGACATTTATTCTTTTAAACGTCTAGTTATCGAAGAAGTACCCGAAAACTTAAATGCTATTGCTGGGGTGGTCACAGAACTCGTTACTGGAGATTTAATGCCGAAAGCCTTGGTTACCTTATTGGATGAAAACAACATCAAACTAAAGGAAATGGTTGCTGAAGACGATGGTAGTTTCCTTTTCGAGGATTTAGATGGAGACACTAAATACACCATTAGGATAACCCGAGGTGATTACTTTGATGAGGAAGTAACGGTTTCAACAAAGGATAACGAAGTCGTTAATACCGAAATTGCTTTGAGAAGGTTAAAAGAAATGATCGCTGTTGAAGATGGCATACGCAAGTTAAAAATTGACATGATCTATTTTGATTTCGATAAATCATATATCAGGAAAGATGCTTCCAAAGAGCTTGATAAGCTTATACAAGTAATGACGGAATATCCGAACATGGTCATAAAAATCGAATCCCATACAGATTCTAGAGGTGCACGAGTATATAACAAGTATTTGTCTGACAAGCGCGCCAAGTCAACAAGAGCTTATATTATCTCTAAAGGAATTGAGGCAAACCGTATTCAAAGTGCGATAGGTTATGGTGAGGAAAGACTAATAAATGAATGTAATGGTACGGTTAGATGTTCCGAGGTTAAGCATTTACTAAACAGACGATCCGAGTTTATAATTGTTAATATGTAATAAAGAATCTGAACAAACTTTAAAATGAAGCCGCGGTACTTAATTGAATCGCGGTTTTTTTATACCCGTTTTTAACATTCACAACATCCTCACTGTTCTTTACAACAAATAATACTCATAAAGCACCTAAATGCTTGATTCTCCGTTATATATAAAACCAAAGGGGCGCTATTTAACCCAAAACCAAACAACATGAAAAACGTACTGTTAATTAAAGAAATTTATATGGAAGCATTTAAGAATCTAGGGCATGCCCTTGTCAAAACTTATTTTAAAGCTTTTTCATGGTTCTGCTTTGCCAGTTTCATCATAATGCTTTATGCATTTGTATTCAGAGTTTCCACAGGATTCGCATTCGAATAAGTATTTAAACCAACCTTACTATTGAAGGCGCCCATTTATGGGCGCTTTTTTTTATATAAAAAATGCAAAATGCCAATTTCAAACCAAGCCTTTTGAATTTCCTTTCAACCCTATAATTCTGTAGTTTATAGATCTTTTACAATTTACCATTTTCATCATCTGAAATTATGGTTGTTTCATCCTATATATTTTTTTCCAAGAATGAAAATGTCCAATTTTGCGCTAACAATAAAAATAATTAGAGGGCGTATGAGAAAACTATTACTTGTAAAAGACATTTATTTTGAAGCTTTTAGAAACTGGAGCAATATATTTATCAAAAGATATTTTAAAGCATTTTCATGGTTCTGTTTTGCCTTACTTGCAATTGTTATTTATGCATTTGTATTTAGGGTTTCCACAGGATTCGATTTTAGCAATTTCTAAGACTTATAGTAAAATGTAAAAGCCCCTTAGCATATTGCTTCGGGGCTTTTTGTTTTATAAGATTTTTTAAACTACTTATTAATTCTTAGTGTTTTTATAATAGCCTCCAATTCGAACATATAATCCCGTTTTTCTGTTGCAGGTGCAAAAGTGAAACCTTCTATCACCATTTTTCTGTTATGCTCCTTATCATTGACGATATAGGTTAGAAAAGGCCCGGCCATGGGGTAATTTTTAATATCCCATAAACCACGAACCTCAGCAGCTTTCCTGCCCGCAACTTCAGCAGGGAAAACTGAAGGAGAGAATGCCGGTTCTGTTCGCATATGGGTTCTTTTGCCAGGAACATCCGGTCCAGGAATAAACAAGTTTCCAACTGAATCGCGCATACGAACAATATCTTTTACAAAAGTGGAATCAACCTTAAAACTATCCCAAGGCATTTCATAGACAATAATGTTCATAGTTCCTTTTTGGATTTGCCTCTCGACCCAAACAAAATTCTCTTCCCTTTTTACGACATTGTAAATTGATGGTATGCTTAAATTGATTCCGAATTTCTCTTGTATGTCCTTTTCCTTATTCAAGGATCTCTGAAATC
>CAZYQR010000136.1:0-7239 GCA_964649755.1 uncultured Maribacter sp.
TATCAAAAGGCGATGGGGGCACCCAATCACTTTTTACACCCTTAACAACCAAACTTCCTTTTGGGTCTAAGGTTGCGAATGCATATAATGGGTCTTTATAAGTAGCCAAATTGGCCAACCACTTATTGGTCTCATACATTTGCTTGGGATAGCGTTTAGTATTCTTATACTTATCACTCATCCATTGGTATGATGCGCTATTTATCTCTATGTAGTCAATTCCGTTTTGATGATGATGGAAGTCAATATGATTATGCCCGTTCATACAGCATATCACCTTTTCCTTATTGGCTTCCATTATTCTTTGAAGTGTAAGTCGATTCTTTACACCCCATTCATAGTGCCAAAGGCTTTGATGTGAAAAAACAATGGTCGGTAATTCTGTAGTTTCCAAATCAGCCTTAAACCATGCTATCTGTCCATCATCAATAAAGGTCCGTAAACTACGGTCTACATAAAAATTAGCTTTTTCATAATCAATGAACTGGCCATCTTCATATAAAAAATTGGCATCCAATACGATAAAATGGAACCCATGGAAATCATAAGAATAATAGGTTTTTGGCATTCCCCAATAATCGAGCATTTCTGATTTTGAATGCCTATCCATATCATGGTTTCCCAACACATGATATTTAGGACCTTTATAGGTTTCCCATATATTCATAAAAGCCTTGTTCTCTTCTTCGGCCATACAAAAATCACCCAATTGTATGATGAAATCGACTTTACGATGATTGGCTTCGGAAATGAACTTTTCCAAACGATCATTGGCATCGGGCATCAAATCTTTGTGTATATCGGCAACAATACCAAAATTCAATGTTCTTTTTTCTGAGGTGATTGATGGTGTAAAAGAAAGTACTGTATTAGGAAAAATGGCAGCTGTTGTCCCAAGTCCTAATCTATTTATAAACTTTCTGCGTTTCATTTCAATGGTATTTTATTGAACTCATTTTCTAGGTACTCTATAACCAAATTTACATCCAATTTTTTGTACTCCGAAACAGCCGCCCCAAAACTGAAAGATTGACAAGAGTCCTTCAAGACAGCTGTAATATTATTTCTCCCCCAATGGGTCATATACCTTTTCCTTGATATGCTTTAGCCTGAGCTCCAAGGAAGGAAGGCCGGGAAGGTTAGAGGACGGTCTATCCAAATAAAAATAGGCCGTTGCCGAAACATCGTCGCTTCGATAGAAATTGGTCGAGGTATTCTCAGGAAATTCATCGCTATCGACCTCTGGAGGGTCATCCATATCCAAAAACCGTTTGGCGGCATCGTAGCCATCCTTTTCAACATAGGTCCATACAGGTTCAATATCAGCACCATTTTTGTTCATTTCCACAATTCTTGATTTTGTGGAATTACCGATTTGTTGCAAGGTCACTCTGCAATCTTGATGAAAATAAACGGGATCATATGTATGAAAGCGATAAAAAGTGTAGATATCATGTTCTTTGTTAGATACTGTTGAACCTTGAATCTTATTGGTGTATTCTCCTTGTCCCCATCCTGTACCTATATAATCCTCGGTACCGGTCCCGGTCAAAGTAGGATACTGTTCATCACCATCCAAGAAAATCTTTGCTTCACCTTCACCAAACCAGGTTCCCTTATATTTTTCATTTCCTATCACCCCAATATTGGTCCCCAAATACCTACCCCTGCCTTCAACCCTTGGTAATACGGTGTAATCAACCCCCTTGGTGGTAGCGGTATCCCTGTTCCAATACGCATGAAAGTACAATACATCATCTGGTAATTTAGGTACGCTCAGCATGTTTATCTTGTAATAAAACATGATAAACTTATCCGTCTGATTGACAATTTCAATTTTCGCGGCCTTGCGAAAGGGCATGGGGATGGCACAATTGAAAGAACGTCCTTCGGGCATGGAAAAGAATTCGTTTTCAAAAGGACGCATCAAACCCAAACCAATGCTAAAAAAATCAGTAAATGGAACGGAGACAGCAGGTTTTTCTTCCCCATCCCAATATATATTGATACTTATTTTCCTACGGTTCTCCAAGGACCATGCGAAGGAGTTGGCCATCCACATTTTGGTAATAATTCCACTCCCCTTTTGGTTAAAAACCACCAGTGTGTCTTGGGGGCCAATCATGGAAAAAGCATCGCCTTTTGCCCCTTTATTGGTCATTCCCCCTTCCCCTTTTTTCCCCATTTTATTTTCAGAACTAATCCAACGGGTTTCCACACTATCAGGGGCAGCTTTATAATATTCATGGATATTTGAAAGGGGAAATACCTCTTCTTTGGGTGTGGGGGTACATCCGACAAGAAATACCATTCCTAATACAAATACAATCCACTTCATAATTTGCTAAATATCAGTTTTTATTGAAAATTATCGAAAATCGCTGTACATAAGGGTCCATTTCATAAGTGACCATGGCTTATTTTAAGTTGTCCAATGCAATGCCAAACAATTGCATGGCTATCTGATCCAAAGATTTTTCATCCCCTTCAAAATGATACGTTTGGTGTTTATGCACAACACTTTCATCGGGTTTCAAGGCAGCTGCGGGGGAAGAGCTTTCTAATTCGTAAAAGGGTCCCAATTGGGTGCCATCCTCCAACGGCCCATCATTATAGGCATTTACGGCATCGCCCGCAAAGGGATATTCTTGGTACACCCATTCCGAATTTACATAATCTGTTTTTCCTTCGGGCAAGGAGAATTTCGCTACCGTTAATACCTTGTTTTTGGCATCAAAACTCCCTATTAATGGCAACGCCCTATGAGGTGAAATACCGATCTTGCCCCTTTGTTTACCATCTCCCTTAAAAAGCAGTACACTATCCATGACCTTTAACCGATCTTCAGGTACCTTACCAAAATAATCGTCGGTGACCATTTTTCCCAATTCAGATTCATCACCTGTCTTAAATGGGATAATCACCGTGGTTTCATCCGTTGAATTTAACATACTTAATATCCAGATTGATAGCATCCCAGATTGCTTGTTCCATGTTTCTTCGCCTGTATTTATAAGGGTATTGACCGATTCAAAACCGACCATTTTGATTCCTTCCGGCAAGTTCATTCCAAGTTCCCTAGCAGCTTCATAATCACCTATCATTCTGATTTTTCTATGTACCATGCACTCAAAAACGGTCCCGGAATAATTGACCAGTTTCATCTTTTTTTCAAAATGTGCCTCTCGGGTATTCTTGCTGACAAGATCAAAAGATTCGGTATCCAATTCTTTAGGTACATACCAATTCGCAAATTCAAAAGTGGTTTCTGGCTGAAAGTATATAGAATACTGACCCCCCTCCGGGCCCAACCAAAAGCGTTCCTCACCTCCGTAAGGGTTAATATGTTCCATTTGCACACCAGAAGCTATCAAATCGTAATTGAGCCATCCAAAACTCTGCCCTCCTGCCCCATTGGCCGTACTTGTCATTACCCTTCCCTGAAGTGCTGGGGAAATGATAAGTTGCGCATTACCATCTTTCAGAATCACCAAATCATTATAATATTTTCCAAGAAAGTCCATATCATGGGCGAATGTACCTTTGGTCAATGCTATCTCGCCCTCATTATTCCCCTTATTTGGCTTACAACCAAAATAAAATGAGGATACAAATACAAGAATCAAGAGATTCAATACAATCATGGAGAAAGAAGTGGCTTTTTTCCGCATTTTTTATTTATTATATAGTTTTGGCAATCCAGCTTTAGGGTTATTTTCAGGGACTAGAAAAATAAACGATTCCCCTTCACTGATTGTTTTACCTTTCCGGTTTTTATAGGTTCCCCTTCCCCTAAGTGTAAATTGCTTGATAGTAATCCCACCATTTAACAACTTTAGTTCAACTTGACCTTCTTTTCCAATTTGGACAGTACCATATTGGTGGCCATTGGACCAAAAATAGCTGCCAGGACGGTTATTGAACTGCATGGATTTGTCAACGGCAGAATATTGAAAACCTGTCATGGCCAATATCCCGCCCCAGGATATCATAGCCCTGGCATAGTGATGTCCATATTCAATTTCATTAAAGGGAGAGCGTTTTTTACCATCATATCTACTTCGTACGGCCCGTATGGCTTTTAAACCGATGTCTTCCTGTCCTTCATACAACATTCCCATCGCCGCAGTATATTCGAAACCTGTCATCACCTCGGTGAAATACGGAAAGGGATACTTGGGCCTTTTGTAGGGGTAACTCGCCATCAACAAGGCAGCGTCGTCCCCGGAAGCATAGGTGCGTAAAGCGTTAAAATGGTCATTAAGATGATCCCTGTAATTGTATTTCATGATGCTCTGCAATGTTTTTTGGATGTTTTCTGGTTTGCCCAAATACCCCAATCCACATACGTGCGACATCATTTGACCTATCAATTGATCCACCAAACAGCCTTCACCCAACTGAAATGCCGGATTGTTAAAATCCTTTGCCCCCATCCCCACGATGAGTTCAGGGGCAATATTGCTCGAATCTGGAATGACTATTTTCTGCTGGTAATACTCCCCATTGAAGAGATTTTCATCTACCCAACGACTTCCTTTCGCAAACAACTTGCCACATTTTATTGAAAAAGTTTTTTCTCCCAAATAGGAGGCCATATTTTCAGAAGCCTTCAATGCTCCCAAATACCAGAACTGCATTTGGGGATTTGGCCCCAAGTATTCCACATCCATGGTGTTATGTTGAACCCCTTCCATGACGCCATCCTGATCACCATCCCATCCTCCTTTGATCCAGGCAAATGCCATGGCTTTTTTAATTTTTGGCCAAAGGGTTTTTAACATGGAATCATCCCCAGATAATTGCCATTCCCGGTATACTTTCATGATGGTTCCCATTTGACCATCAGCAGCCGCTTTTCCAAAGGATTGTGCTTTCTCGCTTAACGGAAGGCCTACCCTAAAGCTCATCAATCCCCTATCGTCGGTGGCATACTTAAATTCCACTTCGCGCATAGTTTGGGCCAATGCTCCAAATAGGTAGGGCGTAGTTAAATCATAATTCCAAACATGGGTACAGGAACCCCAACAAGCCCCTTGATTATTCTGGCTTCCCTCCCATCCGAACAAGTGTCCTGTTTTTCCTCGAAAAACGGTCTGTGTTCTCAAATTCGCGGCATTGGACAAAGCTGCTTCCCTAACTTCAAACGGTAAATCCGAATTGATAATCGCATTGACAAAGGCTGTGGTTTTCTCTTTTAACAAGGATAATCTGGGGAGTTCTTTTACCACTACATCCAATGCATCGCTATACCTTGTTGTATAATAATTACCTATACTGGTCTCTGACCATCCAAACCGATTTGGAAAATGCCAAGAGATCAAATAGGTTACCGTCTTGGTAGTGTTGGGCGGAATTGTAAAAGAGGTGGCTAGTGAACCCATCGGCATGTCCTCCCCATTGTCCTGGCGTTCTTCCAGTTTCCCATCGTCACTAAAATCATCCCAATAATCAAGCAATGCATTGCCCCAACTTTCTTTTTCCCAATGTGTGCGGTAAGTGACATTACTCTCGTTAATAAGGCTCATGGCTATGGTACCCCAAGATTCATTACCTTTTTCTACTCCGTTAGTATGCATAAAAATGGAATGGTACCCATCTCCCTTCAAAAATTTATTGCGATTTTGTTTGGCATTTTTGTTCTTACCATCGTTCCCTATAAAGTTCTTTAGCGATCCACAGATTGCTGTTTCAATACTACTTTCTGTGGTGTTGGTCAGATCAAATGAAATAACGGCCATAGGTATGCTACTGTCATCAACATTACCGGGAATCAACGGGTTAAATGCCTTAATATTCACCTTAATGGGCATACCATCATCCTGCAAGTTTACCCGCCCCATGGGGTATGCAGCATCAAATGTTGCATTTGCAAAACGTGGAAGTCCCGCACTGGAGGCCAAGGAACCCATCCAATCGTCATATGAACCTTCATCAAACGGTCCTTCAAGGAGTTTTACTTTAGATTTTTTATCCGCTTCTTTAACATATACTGCAAAAAAAGGTGTACGCATTTCAGGGTGACTCGTACCTGGTGTAAACCCTTTTGCAGGACGGTTCATTATTTCCCAATCCTGAAGATTTCCGCGACCGCCCAATGAAACGGTTCCCGTTCCAATACCTCCTATGGGCATGGCGATAGCTTTTATATGGTCCCCGTCAAAAGATTTGAGTATTGGCCAATCAGAATCTTGGGCATATCCCGAACCGTAAACGCAAAACGTGAGTACCGGCAATAACATTCCAACCTTATGGCATAAGGATTTTTTGAATAGCTTCCGCAAAGCGCTTTTGATCAGTTCCATAGCTTCTAATTTGTTGTTAATACCCCTATTTCACCAAAGGATGTTCTGTAATCCTCTCCAGCTACTTTTATCCCCCTTAGTTTTATATATCTCGCTTTGGTGGTTTTAAAGAGTACTTGTTGTTCAACGCGGTTATTTACAATATTTGCGAACTCTCCCCGTACAACGCGATTCCAACTTTTATTGTCTTGACTAGTATAAAACTCAAAATTGGTGATAATACCAAAAGGATATCGTTCCTGTATGGGCAAATAGGTAAATCCTTTTAGCGCATAGGTTTTGCCCAAGTCAATCACAACTTCCTGTATGGTCTTTACTCCTTCATCTGTGGCCCAATACGTTTTTGGATCATCATCGATTACTTTAATGGCCTCGAACATATTTCCTGTAGTTGTATATACTATCTCCCAATCTTTTTTGGAAATATCAAAATCCGTTCTCGAAACATCGGTTTGCTCTTTATTTAGGGGATCAAAACTTATCGCCTTAATTGTAGTCGGCCTGTTGATTATAAAAGGCATGTCATATTTTGTCGAAGAACTACTAGGTTCACTGCCATCCAAAGTATAATAAACTGCTACGTTCTTATCAGGAACAGATAAACTCACCATTCCGTCTCGGCTTCTTTGGATCTCAGGTGCAATGAGTAGATTAGGGGCTCGGTAGAATTCAATATTTGAAATGGCAATAGGTCCTTTGGCATCCATAATCTGTACTTTGATCTTTGTTGCCTCCACGGTATCAAAACGTAAAATACGCTTGTACCCTATTGTTGTTTGTCCATCTATTTCTTGCCATTCCCCGTTCACTTCAGCCGAAACTATAAAATTCTTTACGCGCTGCCCTAATGGAATATATTCTTGTAATACTATGCGATTGACCCGGGTAGGATTATCAAATTCAAAAGTGATTGCAGCTTGTGAAACGCCATTGT
>CAZYQR010000137.1:0-2722 GCA_964649755.1 uncultured Maribacter sp.
TCAATATTTTAATTAGTGATCTTTCTATTTTAAGCCACAGATTTGTATCTTGTTAGGTTCGGTCTTTATATTTTAAAAGGTGTTCGCTCAACGCGGATTTAATTTCTTGATAATTCGTTTGAATTAACCAATGACCTGCATTCAGCTTCAAAAACACATAATCATTCTTCATAAATTTATGTCCATTTTCAACAGCAACAGACCCGATTGCCATATCTTTTTCTCCCCAAATAAATAGGGTCGCAACATTGATTTCACCTAGTATTTGTCTTTGGGCAGCTTTTTTCAAAAGCTTATAATTACTACGATAATAATTAAGAGTGGCGGTCAGTTTCTTTTTATCCCTAAATACTGAAAGATAATCTTCTATTTCAGCTTTACTACTATGTTTCCATAATTTTCTGAACAATTCAAAATCATTTTTTCTTATCATTTTTTCCGGTAGAAAAGGCCATTGAAATGATTTGATGTATTGACTCATTCTATTTTGCTCCCTATCTTTTACAATTGCCTCCCCAAAGGCTTGAAGATGTGGGACCGAGATACCTGTCCAACTTAAAATCGAATTTGGATAATCATGTACTACTTTCCAGCCTATTCCTGCTCCCCAATCATGCCCTACCAAGTGAAATTTGTCCTGACCTATTGATTTTGCAATTCCTATAACATCCTTGGCCAACTTATCTAAAGTGTAATTATTTTTCCCAGGAGGACAAGCTTTGTCACTATAGCCTCTTAAATTGGGTGCTATACAATAAAATCCATGTTTTGAAATATCTAATATTAAATTTTTCCACATGAAAGAAGTTTCAGGAAAGCCATGCAGAAAAATGACAAGCGCATCACTTTTATTGCCTGCGGCTCTGCAATCAAATATTAGATTTTCTACGGTGATTTCAATTTTTTCTTGCATGCCTTGGAATTATATCTGAAGATTGTAGTTAGACGCGTTGTGTCGAAATCTAAGATAGCAAAAAGGAGGGATTCCATCTTGCTGCAGCGAAAATATTCCTGGAAGAAAATCAGTAACAATACTCTGTACGCCTTATCATCTTTTGGTCTGATTTATTTCTAGTGTCGCCGCTAGAACTAATTTAGATTCCTTATTTGACCAAACTCCTTTGGGGTATAAACTCCTGTTCATCCCATTAGTTATCATTGTTTCTTCTTTCCATATAATCGAAAATAATACATAGCGGTAATACCACCTACTAAAGAAAACAAAGCCAACATCCAAAACACATGTTGATGCCCTTCTGCGCCAGGTGAATTGTCAAGGAGATACCCCATTGCAGGTCCTGCAAATATATCTGGAGTATAGCCTATTAGCGAAATAAGGCCGACAGCGGTCCCCGTCAGAACCAAGGGGATTTGCCCTCTCTCCATTACCGCAAAGTATAGGGAACGGGCAGCATATACTCCGGTCGCAACGACTAAAATCGATATAAAGAACAAAACTGTTGCCGAATCTGAAATTATGCCTGTAGCAAACAATAATGCCCCGAAAAATGAAACTACAAAACTAACGACCAACCAGTAGGTAGTTCGTGAACGGTCTGCCAATATCCCAATGAGCACCCCAATGACAGGGCGCACAAATAATAAAAAAGTACCTACTTGGGCCGATTGTACTTGGTCATACAGCATTACGTCTTGGGCATAGAGCGAAAACACATCCGTTATTTTGTAACCTACATAGGCACATAGAATAATGATCATCAACAACCATACAGAAGGCAAACGTAGCACCTCTTTTATTTGTGATATTGTGATTTTATCCAATATGATCTCTTTTTCCGCTTCACGATCCATTTTCATAAAGAACCACACCAAAAATCCTACAAAAACAACGATACCTGATGAAACTAGAATCACATATCTAAAGGCTGCCCGACTTTCAGTGACAGTTGCTTCAGAAATTTTTGAAGTAATGAACAATGAAAAGATAAGTACGCCCATAGTTCCGAATAGAGCTCCCACTAGGCCACGGCCGCCGTCCAAAAATCCAAAGGCCTTGCCTTGGGAAGTAGACCCTCCCCAGACTCGTGTGGCCTTGATCATTGGCGCCCAGAATAAAAATATGGTCGTAAAACCCCAATAGCCATACAATATTTTTAATACGGTATAGCTGGGAAAAGTAGCATAGACCAAGCCTCCTAAGGCAGTCATCCAAAGGGCCACAGCTATTAATTTTCTAGGTGGATACTTATCGGCCAAAGGACCACCAAATAGATAGGACAATAGAGCTATTATACCATATACTGAAAAGCATAGACCCAACTGAACATTGTCCAAGCCAAATACCTCAAGTACTGTAGGCCTAAAAACCCGGGAAAGCACAAATGGGAGTATAAATACAGACTCCCCAGCCAAAATAAGTAGCAAAAGGTAATACCATGGGGCTTTTTTTTGATTCATGAAGTTTGGTGGATTTGACTTTTAAATCTCTGTAAAAAGATGGCTGACTAAAAATAGCGCTTTGTACTTAATTTCAATTATGAATCTACACTAAATTAATTAAACACAGCGCTGACAGTTCATAATTGTGCTTCCCATTCTACTTTCTTAATCTTATACCAATTACAGGGGATTCCGTTAAATTCAAAAGTTTCAATAAAACTTAATCCTATTTTCCTCAGTATTTTATCGGACGCTAAGTTATCAATATTGACTGCCGAACAAATTTCATCCAAATTCAATGTATCAAAGCCATATTTTAAGG
>CAZYQR010000137.1:2822-7232 GCA_964649755.1 uncultured Maribacter sp.
TTGACTGCCGAACAAATTTCATCCAAATTCAATGTATCAAAGCCATATTTTAAGGATTCAGTTGCGGCTTCAGTTGCTATACCCTTTCCCCAATACTTGCTTCTCAATCTATATCCTAAATCATAATAATTGAAATCTTTTCTCAATTTTTGTTCATATTTTAATCCTGTCCAACCAATAAAATCATTTGTTTTTTTATCAACAATCGCCCATCGACCAATGCCATTTTCCAAATAATGCTTCCTAATGCCATTAATTACCGCTTCGGCTTCTTTGATTGTTTTAATGGGGTTTTTCCCTAAAAACTCATGAACTTTAGGATCAGAATCAAGTTCAAAAATGCCCTTTGCATCAAATTCTTCCAAATCCCTGATGATCAATCGCTCTGTTTCTATATGAATTTTCATTTTGGGCATTTAAGAGTTTATGATTAATAATCACGAATTCTTCGAGGGAATATAATGAAATCGGACAAACTATCATTTGAAGCTGGTCTTAGAGTGGTGCTAATATTTCCGATTATTCCAGGGCTTAGAATTTCTTTTTTTTAACCAGTTAAACTTTTGATTACGACCTGCAACGCTGGTTTGAAGTTGGCAGGGGTTGTTCTGTGTAACTTAAGATGGCTACAGTTATTAAACCGCAGGAAGGATTCAAGTTCTTTATAAAATGCAAGGGTAAAATCATCGGTTTTTATGAGCCAGGGTTCCAGCGCAAGATGATGAATATGCAACAGTGATTTTTTCCTCTCGGCTCTACAGTCCATTCGTGCAACTAACTTTCCATCCCATAAAATGGGTAGCGAGAAATAACCATACTGGCGTTTTGTCTCCGGGACATAGCATTCAATCAGATAGTCAAAGTTGAACAGTGCCTTCATCCGCTTTCGCTGGATGAGAAGATTATCAAATGGTGAGAGTATTTTAAGTCTGCTGCGAGACAAGGGTTTATTTAGCAACTCCAGGGAACTTGGTACTATATAATAGCTGTTGTCGCTGACGTTGATCTTCAGCAATTCCCCGTTTGAAACCATTTCCTGTAAGACTGTAGCAACAAGCGGTTTGGTGTTTCGCAATAAATAAGCTATTTCAGTAACCTGTCCCAGTCCGTTTGCTCGCAGGTATCGGGTAATCAAGTAACGGGCATATTCTGCGGGATGGGGAAGGGTAGTGTCAGTGTCTTCTGGTAACACCCTTTCGGTAAGATCATAAACCTTGTGGAAATTAACCCGGGAAGATATCATGAGTTCACCCTGCATAAACAGATATTCCAGGGCTTGTTTGGCAGGTTTGCTGGTCCATTCCCCCCTTTTTTTACCACTATGTTCAAAGTCCTTCGCCATCAAAGGGCCTTCGGTCGTAATGCGCTGGAGTACCGATTTCATTAACCGCTTATCAGGTGCATACCAATGCTTCTGAGTACCCATGGCTATTGCTTGTTTGCGGGGCAAGCTGTAACGGAAGTCCCGCATGGGCAGATAGGCGGCGGCATGAGACCAGTATTCAAAAACCTTTTTATCTGCAGTGAGCTGTTCGAGGTGGGCGGGTTTATAGCGGGGATTGCGATTCCATAGGGTATGGTGATGGGCACGCTGAATGGCCGAGATAGTATCGATTTGTACATAGCCAAGGTGCTCAATAGCTGACAATGTAGCTACAATTGCACTACCGGTTTGCTTTAGTGGTGGCACTCTTTGGGACAGCAACACCAGTTTTCTTGCTTGTTGTATGGAAAGTGATGCTGTTATTTTGGCCATGAATATCTTCCTTTTTTTAGTGCTTCCTTCTTGTGACAAACGTTTTTATTATTTCACCTGAAGAAATATCTTTTTAAATCGTTGAGGAATTTCATCTTTTAAATGTACTTTTTCATTTGTAAATGGATGTGTGAATTTTAGTGAATAGGCATGTAAATACAATCCTTTACCGTTTAAGATCAAATCCTCAATTCCATAGTCCTTATCTCCCAATATCGGATTTCCGATACTTGACAAATGTTTGCGCAATTGATGCCTTCTTCCCGTTTTAGGTTCTAATTTAACCAAGTTGAGTTTGCCGAATTTATTTGAGGGAACGGATGCAGTTAATATAAACTTCGATTGTGATTTCTTGGCGTCAATTTTTGAAGTGATTTTTCCTGCACTATCCATTTCGCCAATAGTAATGGCATAATAGGTTTTCTTCACCTTTTTGTCTTCAAACATTTTATTTAAGGCCCTAATACTACTGCTCGTTTTTCCGACCAATAAAATACCCGTAGTTGCATAATCCAAACGGTGAACCGGTTGTGGGCTTGTAGCATCAGGAAGATTACTTTTTTTAATGTTTTGAACTAGGGCATTGGATATGGTTTTAAAACTGTTTCCACTTACCAAAATGCCAGCAGGCTTATGGATCACTGCTAAGTGCTCGTCTTCAAATAAAACTTTGAGTTTAAAGACCAGTTTTTTCTTAGGACTGACTTCTTCTAGAACTGATAACCTAATGGTCTCGCCACCATTAATAAAAGTAGCAGAAGTGGCAATAATACCATTTACCGTAATGTACTGTTTCTTCAATGCTTTTTTTAATGCGGATTTGGTAAAAGCAGCATTGAAAATACCTACGCCGTATTCTTGAAGTCGAATAGGAGTGATTAATTCTGGAACAATATGGATATGTGTATAATTGATTATTTACTTATTTAAATGATTGCCAACGGTATACACTGACTTTAATTATGGCTAGTCTTGGTATTTTAAAATTAAAAAGGCATCATCTTTTACATTACCAGTTATAAGAAAATCTCCAAATGGAGCTGCGACGGTTGATGCTGACATGTTACTACCATCTTCTAGATATACGGTTTCTATAGAATAATCATTTGTGTTTCTATAATCTATTCTAATAATTTCTGAAGGGGAATGCGCTGCTTTGCCTTTATTATAAGCAGCAAACTTTAATAAGTTGGGATGAGCACCAATCCATAAATGTCCTTTACGATCAAATTCTATATTATCGACCCCTGTTCCACAATGAATGTCTTCAATAAAATCCAGGGAACCGTTGGTATTTTTTTTGTAAACTTTTACTAAAAATTTTCTAGGTGATGCTACAAAAATCAAATTGCGTTTTCTATCGAAATTTATACCATTAGCGTAGGAAATACCACTTGCTACTTCAAGATAATCTTCACCATCGAAATATATTATATTCGAAAGTGGAAGACCTGCGTAATCCTCTAAAAGCCTGCCTAAGCCTTTCGTATAGCCATGATCGTTAGTGAAATAGAAGCGGTTTTCATCTATCATTACCAAATCGTTAGGACTAACCATGGTCATATCTGTTAATGATTTCTCATAAGTCAGCGTCTTGTTGATGAGATTAAAAACCTCAATAGAATGCCCTTTTAGTGTATGGTTTATTGCCATTATTTTATACGTACTATCTTTCTTAATCATAGAAATGCCATGAGGAGCAAAAGATTTTGTAAACGAAGATGTTAGGGGATTTATATTAAATTCCCCACTTTTTAACTCCATCAAGTATAAGCCGCCCTTATTTTCTTTCTTTGTAGGATATGAGCCCCGTTTTGTAGAAGATACAATAGCAAAACTGTCTATTGGACTTACCGTAATATCTTCAGCTCCTGGAAGCGCTATACTTTTAACCAGTTCGCCATCAAAATTGTTTTCAATGACCCTAAAATAGCCAGTGGAAATAAAAATATTGGCAATAAATGCGATTAATAAAACCATAGCAATTAGAAGAATTCTTTTAAAGAGTTTCATATATTTTTTATAGGGTACTTATTCTTACTTAGTGTTATTTCTTTTTATATGTTGTCTACCAATTGTATATAATTATTAGTAATTATATTTCTATTTTGTCAATACCACTAATCTAGTGGATTTTTTATGGAATTATAACTATTGGTTGCAACGTGGTTGCAGATATCATATGTCTTAGAAGAATTATAACCTAATAATAGTTGTATATACCGTAGATATGTTCCTGATTCTAGTAAATGTGTAGTAAAACTATATCTTAAGACGTTAGGTGAAATTTTAACAGATAATCTTGCTTTTACCCCCGCATCACTTACTATTTTAAAAGCATTATTGGCATTATAATTTTTGTTGTAAACCCCTTCGACGCTGCTAAGGGTAAACTACCCAAAAAAAACAAACTTAGCCCTTTGTTAATAAAGATTAGGGTGGCTAATATTGATTTTGAATAGTTAATCTCAAAAGTTTAGTGTTTTATTAATACCTTGGAATAATCTATTTTTGTATATGCTTACAGACTTGGTAATTCAACACGAAAAATTCCTTGTGTTTGGTAACTTTAGATTCTTAATTAAAAAGCTTTAACAAGATATGCAGCAGCTTATAAAGTACAGCTTTGGGATTGTATTCCTATTTTTTTGTCA
>CAZYQR010000138.1:0-7215 GCA_964649755.1 uncultured Maribacter sp.
TATCCCCACTACATTGGGCATCAGTAAAAGTTACATCAATACCAATATCCAGCTGGTCTATGGTAATAGGCTCATATGGATATTCACAAGCGTCGGGTGTATTCTGTAAACGTGCTAAAACGTTATATGTGCCAGGAGTCAGATTATCAAAAATAGGACCTTGCCAAGGACCAAATCCGCCTCCGTTGTCAATACTGAATTCGTAGGCACTAGAAAGATTGGTTACCTGAATTCTACCCGGTACACCACAGATAAAATCTTGCTTAACATAGGTCTGGGTAATTGTGCTTTTTTTAACCTTAAAATAATAATATGCACCTGACCCATTAACTCTAACCCTAAACTCTGCCCCAGTAGTTGAAGGTATAGAACTTGCATCAATAGTAAAATTTTGTGAAGTACTGACCTGTGTATAACACGAATTCGTTGTCTCCGGACAATCCTCATTTATATCAGGCGAACATGATCCGCCCAATAATTCCCAAGATACCGAACCAAAAGGAGCACCAGATAGGGAGATTACTCTATCATCAGAGTCTCCGCAAAGATTAAACCTAGCAACGGTACTACCATCATTGGTACAACCTACTTCTTCATCTGCACCTTGAATAATGGTCATGAACATTGGCGTCGCCAATGTGGTTGCTGCAGTATTATCCCTTTGAGATATATTGACATCAATAAATTTTCCTGGATTTTTTAATTCTGCATCTGTAACTTCCTCAGAAATAGTCTTCTTAATGGCCGCAGTTATTTCGTCCAATACTTTGTAATCAGTATTGGCAATAGCAGAAGTAAAAACTACCGATAATAAGACCAGTAGTAAAGCATACAGAACGTTCCGTGGGCTTTTTGGGAGCATAGGTTAAGTCAGTTTTGGCAAGAATATCCTTGAATTGGGGACTAAGTATATTCTTTAGTGTAATTGTTTAAACTTATATTTTTCTCTTTATCTTTAGGCCTAAATGCCTTTCATATAATATTTAAACTTAACGTCAAATTATGGGAAAAAGTATTCTATATCTCTATTTATTCGTTATAACGCTCAATTTATCCTGTGGCCAGGATACTGAAAATGAAGTATCTACACCTGAAAATATTTCTTTTTCCGCTGAGCTGTTCATCGATGGACTGCAGATTCCATGGGGTATGGCGTTTCTTCCCGACGGTAGCATGTTAATTACCGAAAAATCGGGAACGCTTATACATTTTAAAAATGGAAAAAAAACAGCCATTTCTAATGTGCCAGCTGTTTATAAGAGGGGCCAAGGAGGTTTATTAGACGTATTTTTACATCCTGATTATAACAATAACGGATGGATTTACTTTACCTACGCTTCTGAAGATGGCGATGAAAAAGGAGGGCATACTGCGCTTATGCGTGCTAAGCTAAAAGACGAAGCATTATACGATAATGAATTACTCTATAAAGCTGGCCCAAATACCACTAAAGGACTACACTTTGGGTCACGCATTGCTTTTGACAATAATGGGTATCTATATTTCTCAATTGGCGAACGTGGTGCTCGTGATGTAAATCCACAGGACATCACCAAAGACGGCGGTAAAATCTATAGGCTTTATGACGATGGTAGAATTCCAGAAGACAATCCCTTTGTTGGCCAAGAAGGAGCAAAGACCGCTGTTTATAGCTATGGGCATCGAAATCCTCAAGGATTGGTAATACATCCAGAAACAGGTGAAATTTGGGATCATGAACATGGACCAAAAGGAGGTGATGAAATCAATATTGTTGAAAAAGGCGCTAATTATGGTTGGCCAGTTATTACCTATGGTATAAATTATAGTGGTACACCTATAACCGATAAAACCGAAATGGAGGGTATGAAGCAACCCATTCACTACTGGGTTCCCTCAATAGCTCCTAGTGGAATGGCCTTTGTAACTTCGGATAAATATAAAGGTTGGAAAGGGAGTTTACTTGTTGGTTCCTTGGTATTTCAATACTTAGAACGGCTTACATTAGATGGTACCAAGGTTACCGGTAGAGAAAAATTATTAGATGATATGGGTCGTGTTCGTGATGTAAGACAGGGTCCAGATGGTTTTATTTACGTTGCCATTGAAGGAAAAGGTATTTATAAACTTGTACCTAATTCATGAAGCAATTTATTCTTACCTATATCTTAGGTATTTTCATAATTGGCGTCATCCTTCATCAAGATCCCAAATTAGAAGCCAGTATAGAGCGAGGGAGTGAAATCTACGCAGATTTCTGCGTTACTTGCCATATGGAAAATGGTGAAGGTGTTGCTTACACTTTTCCACCCTTGGCCAATTCCGATTATTTGTTACAAAATAGAGAGGGAAGCATTAAAGGTGTAAAATATGGTCGTCAAGGTGAATTAATCGTTAATGGTATTACCTATAACAACACCATGACACCATTAGGTCTAGAAGATGAAGAAGTAGCCGATGTCATGAATTACATTCTTAATTCTTGGGGCAATTCATCAAGCAAAATTGTTACATTGGACGAAGTAGAAGCGATTACAGAATAAATTAATTCTTTTCGGCATCCAAAGCTTTCTTTACAGAACCATATTTTTTAAGTAGTACTTCGGCCTGGTCATAATCAATACCTAATCCTTCAACCAAATATCTTGTTCCTCGGTCAACCAATTTGGTGTTGCTTAATTGCATATTTACCATCTTATTCCCCTTTACCCTACCTATTCTTATCATCAAAGCTGTAGAAATCATATTCAAAACCAGTTTCTGGGACGTGCCACTCTTCATGCGTGTACTACCTGTAACAAACTCAGGACCAACATTCACCTCAATTGGGATATCAGCGACGGTTGACAAAGGGGAACCTGGATTATTGGTTATAGCCGCAGTGAGCAATCCATGGGTTTTGGCGTCTTGTAGCCCGCCAATTACATAAGGTGTTGTACCCGAAGCGGCAATACCTACTACTACATCAATTTCAGAAATATCATGTTCCTTTAAGTCCAACCATGCCTGTTTCACGTCATCTTCCGCAAATTCAACGGCCTTTCTAATGGCAGAATCGCCCCCAGCAATCAATCCTATGACCCGCTCATGGGGCATACCAAAGGTTGGTGGTATTTCAGAAGCATCTAAAATGCCAAGTCGACCACTAGTTCCTGCACCAATATAAAACAACCGACCTCCCTTTTCAAAGCGTTCAGTTAATGCATCTACTAACTTTGTTATCTGCGGAATTACATGTGTAACAGCATCTGCCACCTGCTTATCCTCATTGTTCATGTTAACTAAAATGGAAGATGTATCCATTTGCTCCAAATTGTCGAAGTTTGATGGAGTTTCAGTGATTTTTTTATAATTCATAAAGATTAAATAATACGAACGTCGTGGTTTCTAAAAAGTCTTAATTGGTCATCTTCTGAATCCAATTCGGTAATCATTGTGTTTATCGCTTTGATATCGCAAGTCTTATATCGATGCTGAGAATTTAATTTCTCGGATATGCACAAAAGTACCGTTTTTTTTGAGGCCTTTATAACCGCTTTTTTTACCTGAACTATGTCCCAATCAAACTCTGTCAGACCAAAAGAAGAATCAACATAACCCGTACCTATAAAACTATAGTCAACCTTAATTTCAGAAAGAAAATCGGTTGCACTAGCGCCTATGGCAATTTGAGCTTCTTTCGATATTTTACCTCCAATAAAAATAACATTCACATTAGGTTTGTTATTTAGTTCCATGGCAACCGGTAGGCTCAATGTAAAACAAGTAAGTTGAATTTCTAAAGGAATTATTCTTGCTAATTCTAAACAAGTTGTACCACCATCAATAAATATAACACCTCCATTTTTCAGTAGTGAAGCTGCTTTTTCAGCAATAATTATTTTCTGTGATAAGGCATAAATGTTGTTATTTCTAGCACTATTTGTTGTGAATCCTAAAGAAATGGCACCGCCATGCACCTTTCTCAACTTACTATCCTGGTCCAGTTCCTTAACATCCCTTCTTACCGTATCAATAGAAACATCCAATTTCTCTGCGATATCGGTTAACAAAACCCTATTGTGTAATTCAACTTGGGTAAGTATCGTTTGATGGCGTTCTTCTTTTAACATGTACAACTATTCTTGTTTGCTGCAAAGGTAATAAAAGTATTTAATTTGCCGTTTTATTCTGTTTTTAATTTAATATTATCGATAATACGATATTTTATTGCAAAATACTGCAATTAATAATGCACAAAACTGCAATTCTTAAAATAATTGCATACATTTGCCACAAATAAGAACAATAAAATAAGAGGTCCATTTATGAAAACAACTTTAGAAAAATCTGGAATAGACATTAGCTACAAACCAGTAGGGCAATTCGAAGAAACCCGCTTTGAAAAAATACATAACGTTATTTTCAATGATTCCAATGCGGCTTCAATACGAGTGGCCGAAGAAATTGCCGATTTGATTCGGGAAAAAAAAGCAACTGGGAAGACTTGTGTTCTAGGACTTGCAACTGGTTCTTCTCCTATCAAGGTTTATGAAGAATTGGTCAGAATGCACAAAGAGGAAGGATTAAGTTTTGCCAATGTGGTCACCTTTAATTTGGATGAATACTTACCAATGGACAAAGCGAATATGCAGAGTTATTTTTACTTCATGCATGAGCATTTGTTCAACCATGTGGATATTCCTGCTGAAAATATTAATATACCCGATGGTAAGATTTCTTCGGAAGATGTAGTTAAATATTGCTTAGGATATGAAAAAAAGATAAAAGACTTTGGTGGACTTGATTTTCAATTATTGGGCATTGGTAGAACAGGCCACATAGGTTTTAACGAACCAGGTTCTCACCGTAATTCAGGGACTCGGGTAATTACACTTGACCACATTACACGGGTTGATGCTGCTCCGGCTTTTTTGGGTATAGATGATGTTCCAAGAAAGGCAATTACCATGGGTATTTCAACGGTTAGAAACGCTAAGAGAATCGTACTTCTGGGATGGGGTAATAATAAGGCGGAAGTTATTAAAAATACCGTTGAAGGTAAAATTTCATCCCATGTACCTGCAACATACCTACAGGAGCATAATAATGTAACATTTGTATTGGATGTAGGCGCCGGTAGTGAATTGACTAGAAATAAAACTCCTTGGCTGGTTGGATCCTGTGAATGGACGGAAGAACTTACTTCAAAGGCCATCGTTTGGCTCTGCCGTAAAACAAACAAATCGATTTTAAGTATAACAGACAAGGATTATAATGACAATGGAATGTCTGATCTATTGTCTTTGGAAGACTCTTATGACCTGAACATAAAAATGTTCAATAAATTGCAGCACACTATTACAGGTTGGCCGGGTGGCAAACCAAATGCTGATGACACTAGTAGACCTGAACGGGCTGAACCCGCAAAAAAACGAGTGATTATTTTTAGCCCGCACCCCGATGATGATGTCATTTCGATGGGTGGAACTTTTGATCGTTTGGTTGAACAAGGACACGAAGTGCATGTGGCCTATCAAACTTCAGGGAACATAGCTGTCTCAGATAGGGAAGCATTAAAGTTTGCTGAAATTTCCAATACAATTACACCTTCAAAAGAATCACAAAAAATTATTGATTCCATTCTAAGTAAAGAAGAAAACACCTTTGATGCTATTGAAGTGAGAAAATTAAAAGGTGCGATTCGAAGAGGGGAATCTCATGCTGCAACCAGATATGTGGGCCTTGAAGATTCGAATGTACATTTCTTGAATCTGCCATTTTATGAAACAGGGACTATTAAGAAAAAGAATTTATCTGATGCGGATATTGAAATTGTGGTCAAATTGATAAAGGATATTAAACCCCATCAAATCTATGCAGCAGGAGATTTAGCAGATCCCCATGGTACTCACAAGGTTTGTTTAGATGCAATATTCGAAGCAATGAAAAGACTTAAGCAGGAGCCTTTTATGAAAGATTGCTGGTTGTGGTTATATAGAGGTGCTTGGCACGAATGGGACATTAACGACATTGAAATGGCAGTGCCGATGAGTCCAAGTCAAGTATTGAAAAAACGATATGCCATTTTCTGTCATCAATCACAGAAAGATGGTGTAATGTTCCAAGGTGATGATGCCAGGGAATTCTGGATGCGTGTCGAAGAAAGAAATAGAGATACCGCAGAACGTTATAATGCCCTCGGTCTTGCGGATTATGCCGCTATGGAAGCGTTTGTTCGATATAAATTTGATTAAACTAAAAGTTTAGTGATTTAAAGGCCTATTTTAGTACAAATAGGCCTTTTTAAACCAACATGATTAAAAAAACCACTCTCCTACTAATAGTATTGAGTTTTGCTTCTTGCAGTGTGTTTAAACCAATACCCCAGCCAAAAATCGAATTTAGAGGCGTTTGGGTAGCCACGGTAGTAAATATTGACTGGCCAAAAAATGGTTTTGACCAAATTGAAAAGCAAAAAAAGGACTTCCTTGAAATTCTTGACTTTTATGATGGCTTAAATTTCAATGCCGTAATCGTGCAAATACGAACTGCGGGTGACGCTTTCTATAAATCCAATTACGCACCATGGTCACGTTTCTTAACAGGTAAAGAAGGTTCTTCTCCAATTGGGGAATATGATATTTTAGAATGGATGATAAATGAGAGTCACAATCGTGGTATTGAGTTTCATGCCTGGCTAAACCCTTATAGAGCAACTTTCGATTTAAAAACCGATATATTAAGTCCTACCCACGATTTTAACCTTCACCCGGAATGGATGCTTAAATACGGTAAAAAGTTTTACTATAACCCTGGTTTGCCTGAAGTACGCGAGCGTTTAGTGGCAATAATGGATGAAGTAATTACCCACTATGATATAGATGCCATTCACTTTGATGATTACTTTTATCCTTATAAAATCAAGGATGAAGTATTCCAAGATTCTCTTTCTTATACATACCATTCCATTCCCAATCAATCGTTGGAAGATTGGCGACGGAGCAATGTTGATTCGCTGGTGATGAACATTCACAGGACTATAAAAAGCAAAAAGCCTTGGGTGCAATTTGGCATTAGTCCGTTTGGGGTATGGAAGAATAATTCAACCGATCCAAAAGGTTCAGATACCAAGGCAGGGCAGACTACTTACGAAGATTTATATGCCGACCCTATAACTTGGATGGAAAATGAATGGATAGATTATTTAACACCTCAAGTATATTGGAGTATGGATCTCCCAGTTGCCTCACATTC
>CAZYQR010000139.1:0-7193 GCA_964649755.1 uncultured Maribacter sp.
CCAGGAGGGCAATTCGCGCATTTAGGCGGTGCACTTTTGGGATACATTTATGCAAGACAACTATTGAAAGGAAAGGATATTGGGGAAGGATTCTCAAAAATAGTCGATGGTATTGCAAACCTCTTTAAAAAGACTGAAAAAAAGGCACCTATGAAAACAGTCTATCGAAAAAAGAAAAGCGCTTCCAACACAGATGTAAATTACAAGAAGGAAAGCCACCAACGTAAGATAGATACCATTCTGGATAAGATCAGTAAATCGGGCTATGAAAGCCTTTCGAAGGCTGAAAAAGATTTTTTATTCAAGGCAGGTAAAGAAGATTGATTTGGGGAAAGGTCTAAATTTATTCAATAAGTTCGTTTTTACACTCAATGTGATATTTGCCATTCTATTACTAATAGCATGTGGCGGCCCTATATTTAATATAGTTATTTTTCCATCTATGGCTTTTTTATCTTTGGGAGTACCAGTATTGGCGATTGTTCATGTTTTGTTTCTTGGCTATTGGTTGATTCTAAGGCATAAGATTGTATTGCTTTCACTATTAACTCTAATTATTGGATATGTTATTTTTGGAACTTTTTTCAAGGTTTATGGTTCTTCAACTGAAACCTCATCCGATAACGTTAGCATTCTAACATTTAATTCCTTAGGATTTGGCGGAAATTATAGAATTAAGGACTCAGAATTAGCAAATAATATCGTCGATTTTATTGCAGAACAAGACGCTGATATCGTATGCTTTCAAGAATTTGATGATTTGAGAACCGGAAACCAAGGATTTCAGCAATACCCTTATTACTATATAAATAGAGAATTTGGTATTAATAATGATTATAAGCTAATACAAGCAATTTTTTCAAAATACCCTATTATCGATAAGGGTTCCTTAAGTTTTCCAAATAGTAATAATAATGCTATATATGCAGATATTTTTTTAGAAAACGATACTCTAAGAATTTACAATCTCCATCTACAATCATTAAATGTAAGACCAGGTTCTATCAAGAGAGAATCTCCAAGTAGGCTTAATAGAAGATTAGGTAATACTTTTATACAACAACGGCATCAAGCTGATTTGGTTGTACAGCATAGCAAAGATATAAACCATAGAAAAATTATCTGTGGTGATTTCAATAATTCGCAATTTTCAAATGTTTATTACCGTATAAAACAAGACATGAAAGACACTTTTATGGAAAAAGGATTTGGATTAGGAAGCACCTATATTTTTAAATTTTTGCCCTTTCGTATCGATTATATCTTGGTCGATCCAGAAATCGAAATCAAATCCCATAGAAATTTTGATGTTCAATTGTCCGATCATACTCCTATAATGGCTTCATTCCGCTTGAAGGAATAGCATTAAGCAGTCTGCAGTATCTGCTAATATATGTATGATTAATGCAATCCCAAGAATTCGGGTTTTCTTAAAAAACAAAAACAAAGTGTAGATGAAAATAGCCCAATAACTATGCAAGGGGTGAAAATTAATGCTACATCGGTTGGGATCAAAAATAGGGGTGACTAATAGGTGGTCAACATCTATCAAAATTCCTAAAAGTAATATGATAGCTATTTTAACACGCTGCTCTTTGAAAAAATACAAGGCAACGAATATGGGAACGATGAAATGGATGCCATAATGTAGGAAGATCCTAAACATCTGTAGAACTCAGATTTACACTTTTCAAATAGGACAATGCATTCGTGCCTTCATTAAACAAAAGGTCCAAAATGCTTGTGTTCTTTATAAACCTGTGTCTATCCCCAAACACTTGAACATACGCTTCCTGTTCAAATTCTTGTTCGTTTTTAGAACTGACCAAAAACCGAACATCCAAAATATTTCGAGGCAAATGAACTTGAAAGTTTTGCGTCCTTTCTGTTGGCATTTCAATTTGAAGACAATCATGGACGACCTCAATTGTTTTGAAGTTAAAGTCCATTAGAAAATTATACTTTTTTTCAAATAATGGGGCCATTTCATCTTCATAATACTCAAAGAAGGGAGATGTTCTATAAGCGGTTTGTAATGTACGCCAATGTTGTCGCTGCCATTGATATTCGTTCTCAAGCCTAACATCCTTGTATTTTTGTCTCCCCTGATCACCTCCAACATGTTTTATGGGAATACTGAGTATATGTTTGCCTTGATCAGTACATATATAGCATCGGTTGCGATAGGTTTGTTTTTGATAATTATCCGCTACCTCCCAAATGATTTCATTCTGAACCAAACTCGCCATGGTTGCAATGTTGGGAAAATATGTTGGGTGGAGTAGCAGTTTCACTTTAGATCATAGGATTTCTTTGTTGATACTTTTCAACTATTTTGAACTTCCAGTCTTCTTCTTCCTTTTTCTAAAAAAGTCAAAAACAAACCAGCCAGCTAAAGCAATTAGGAAGTATTTGAAATATGAAATAGGTTCTCCATTGCCATGGACTGTTGTGAATACACGTTCCCACCTAATTTTCCAATTGCGCCATCCATCTTTAAAGTTATCGATACTCATCCAAATAAAAATAGGAGTACCAACAACGTGGTTTTCAGGTACAAAGCCCCATGTTCTGCTATCTTCGGAATGGTCGCGGTTGTCACCCATCATCCAATAGTAATCTTGTTTGAAAGTATAGGTGTCGGTTACGTCGCCATTAATACTTATCTGATTACCATTGACCGAAATCGTATTGCCTTCATAATCCTTTATTATTTTCTTATAGACCGGTAACACCTCCAAATTTAAGGGCACAGTCTTACCTTTTTCGGGAAGGTAAATGGGCCCGAAATTATCATTATTCCAAGCGTATGAGTTATCCTGTGGAAAAATATTATATCCTTTTTCACCCTTTGGTTCTAATGTCTTTACTACTGAATCAATAGCTGCATTATTTTTCAATTTTTCAGCTAAATCGTCAGTTATTGTCAACAATCGCTGTCTATCAGTTTGTTCTTTTAAAGATAGCCTTGCACTTCTGATGACTTTTGTGGGTATTCCCAAATGATTGGTAATAAGTTCAATATTGCCAGAGTTACCTCTTCGGCTCCCTAATAGATATTTACCTATTTGGTCAAATTGGTTTTGGTTCAATTGTGAAGTGACATAGATTCTATTAAAATCAGTAACTCCTAGTTCTTTAAGCAATTTAGAGGAAACGCCTTTTTGGGAATAAGCCATATAATCATATTGTGGCAGGGCCCTATCGGGAAGAACTGTTTGTTGCCCATTTATGTGTACGTAACCATTAATCACAGCTAAAGAATCACCAGGAACCCCAACACAACGTTTCACATAATTCGATTTTTTGTCAATTGGCTTTTTAACACCCTTTTCTTTTTTGAAGAAAACACGAACAGTATCGGCAGGCCAGCTAAAAACCACAATTTCATTCCTTTTTATTTTTTTGAAGCCTGGTAATCTGAAATAGGGCAATTGAGGTTTATTTAAATATGATCGTATTCCCAGTCCAGGAATGGTATCATGCACCATAGGAGCAGCTACCGTTGTCATTGGCGTCCGTGCTCCATAATGGAATTTGCTTACAAATAGAAAATCACCAATGCGTAAAGTTTTTTCCAATGATCCAGTAGGAATGACATAGGGTTGAATAAAATAGGTATGCACCAAAGTTGCAGCTACTACGGCAAACACAATAGAGCTAACCCATTCTCCCATGGCGGTTTTGGGATGCAAGCTACGTTCTTCAATGTATTGTACATCCAAGGCATAATTCACATAATAAATATAGAAGCCAAGAGTCAATACGACCAGCCAAGACTCTATTAGCTTATTTCTGCCAAAACTTCGAATGGTCTCGACCCAAATGACTGGGAACATCAATAAATTGATGATAGGAATAAATAGTAAAATCACCCACCATTTTGGTCGGTTGATTATTTGCATTAGAACAATTGCGTTATAAATGGGTATTGCAGCTTCCCATGCTTTTCTACCTGCTTTTACGTATAATTTCCAAGTCCCTAAAAAATGAATGACTTGAACAATCAAAACAAAAATAATCCACTGGGTACCGTTCATGTAAGCTTATAATTAAGGTTTGGTTAAACTGTTGCTTTTTAAAGTCAATTTCAATTGCTATGCAATTAAGTGCTTTTATGTCTTATTTATTGTATTCATTAACCAAGGTTTAACACATCGCGCATTGAAAAAACCCCTGTTTTACCGGTAATCCATTCTGCAGCAATAACTGCACCTAGGGCAAAACCTTCACGATTATGCGCCGTATGTTTGATTTCTATACTGTCCACTTTACTTTCGTAATCAACTATATGGGTTCCTGGAACAGCATCCAATCTTTTTGACTGAATGGTTATTTCATCTTCGTTATCTTGGCCAAGGCTCCAATTTTTATATTTCGAATTTGCGATAACACTTTCTGCCAAAGTAATGGCCGTTCCACTAGGGGCATCCAATTTTTGGGTATGGTGTATTTCTTCGATACTCACTTTATATTGCTCCAAATATTTCATCATCTTGGCTAGATATTCATTCAGTTCAAAAAAGATATTCACCCCCAGGCTGTAGTTAGATGCGTATATAAAGGCTCCTTTATGGTCATTGCAATATTTTACAGCATTGTCATAATCATTAAGCCAACCTGTTGTTCCTGATATGATCGGAACTCTATTTTTAATACATTGTTTAATATTATTGTAAGCAGCAGTAGGCATGCTGAAATCAATGGCAACATCCATTTCTGTAAAATCAATTTCGGTGGTATCCACATCTATTTTAGCCACAATATGGTGGCCTCTTTCCAAGGCAACTTGTTCAATCATCCTACCCATTTTACCGTATCCGAACAAGGCTATATTCATTCTGTTAAAAATTAATAGTAAATGCAATCCCGTAAATAGGATTATTGGTTATAGGATCTAGATCTAAATAGGGCTGAATATCCATACTTAAATCTTCATCTACATTGAATTGCTTCAAATGTGCGTCAACATTGGCATCAATAATATTAAGGGCATACATGGCTATGGTAATAACCAAAGCTAGATCTCGATCTCGCTGATAGTTTTCTTGTTGTCGCTCCAAATCATCTGTATCTAAATCCGGAGGGGAACCTAGGGCATTATCCCCATTAATATCATAAAACTCATCATCTGTAAACCCTGCCTCCCTTCTTTTGAAAGCCGTTCTGAAACGGTCGTAAAGATCATCATTATAGGTATAGGCGTAAACTCCCGTACCTATCACGGCATAGACAATGGGGACTTTCCAATACCGTTTATTGTAAATCTGTCCAAGGCCAGGTAAAACAGCAGAATAAAATGCCGCTTTGCTCGGTGCTAAAGGGTTTATTACTTTCCTCTTCTCAAAAATGGAATCCTGTATAAAAATACCTTCCTGATTCAAATCGGTTTTTAATGAATCCTTTGCAGTAGGTTTTTGTTCTATCTCCTGAGCGGAAGAAATCCAAATAAAAAGAATGGATAAAACGAACGCTGGGAGGAACCTATTCACCTACGATTATTTTTTTTATACGATTGAATTCATCTTCGGAATTGAACGGAATTGTAATTCTGCCTTTACCACCATCAGAAGCGTTTACACTCACTTTCGCAGATAGATGATCTGTTAGTTCCTTCGATGCTTTTTTGGCAAAAATCGGGGAAGTTCTACTTTTCTTTGCTTCTTGGCGAAATGTACTTCCCTCGTGATATGCTCTAACGGCATGTTCAGTTTCACGAACGGATAAGTTTTCACCAATAATTTTCTCGTAGAGCGAAATCTGGTCTTCTTTCTTTTCAATATTCACCAATGTTCTCCCGTGCCCCATACTAACAAAACCATCGCGAATGCCTGTTTGGATTATTGGGTCCAATCGCAATAAACGCATATAATTGGTTATGGTTGACCTTTTCTTGCCTACACGCTCACTTAGCTTTTCTTGGGTGAGTTTAATTTCATCAATCAATCTTTGATATGAAAGTGCTATCTCAATAGGGTCAAGGTCTTGGCGCTGAATATTCTCTACCAATGCCATTTCCAGTGATTCTTGGTCATTGGCAATACGTATGTATGCAGGTATTGTCTTAAGTCCAATAAGTTTGGAAGCCCTAAAACGCCTTTCACCTGAAACGAGTTGATATTTATTGAAATCTAATTTGCGAACTGTAATGGGTTGAATAACACCAAGTTCACGAATTGATGAGGCAAGTTCCTGTAAAGCTTCATCATTGAAATTGGAACGTGGTTGAAATGGATTGACTTCAATAGCATCAACATCCAACTCTACTATATTGCCTACAACTTTATCGGCATTTTTATCCGATACCGATTTAATATCATTTTCAGGATCTTTCAATAAGGCAGAAAGACCTCGGCCCAATGCCTGTTTTTTAGTTGCTTTCGCCATTTAAACGGTTTCCTTGTTTTTTTTCAATAATTCATTCGCCATATTCAGATAATTGGTCGCTCCCTTGCTGCTTGCATCATATTTAATTATGCTTTCGCCATAACTTGGGGCTTCACTCAATCGTACATTTCGTTGAATTATAGTATCGAATACCATATCGGAAAAATGTTTACGTACTTCTTCAACTACTTGGTTAGAAAGCCGCAATCTTGAATCGAACATTGTCAATAAAAGCCCTTCAATATCCAAATCTGGATTATGGATTTTTTGTACGCTCTTTATGGTATTCAAAAGTTTACCCAATCCTTCTAAAGCGAAATACTCACATTGAATTGGTATAATGACCGAATCTGCAGCAGTTAAAGCATTTAAGGTCAACAATCCCAATGATGGGGCACAATCTATAAGAATATAATCATAGTCATTTTTAAGTGCTGTAATTGCCTTTTTCATCATATATTCCCGATCATCCTTATCTACCAATTCAATTTCAATGGCGACGAGGTCTATGTGTGATGGGATCAAATCCAAATTTGGGGAATCGGTAGGTATGATAGTTTCTTTAGCACTTTTGGTATGCTCCAATAATTGGTACGTTCCTATTTCAACAGAATCAACATCAATTCCCAGTCCCGAAGTCGCATTGGCCTGGGGATCGGCATCAATGAGAAGTACCTTTTTTTCCAGAACACCTAGCGAGGCAGCTAGGTTTACGGTCGTGGTGGTTTTACCCACCCCACCTTTCTGATTTGCAATAGCAATTATCTTGCCCATATTCATCGTAAGTTAGGGGTTAAAAATACGAT
>CAZYQR010000140.1:0-7180 GCA_964649755.1 uncultured Maribacter sp.
CGAATGTGATTTCTCAGTCGTTCCTTCTTCGAAATGACTGCGGTCGTCATTCCGAACGAGCTTTTAGCGAGGAGGAATCGCATCCCACTTAGAGAACAAATTGTAGCATTGAGTTCGAGTGAGGTTTCTCAGTCACTGCGTTCCTTCGAAATGACTAAACAACTTGATTATTTAGAGTTTCCCATTTTGGGTTAAAATCTGTAATCAACTTATTCTTCTTTTCACGCCGCCATCTTTTAAGTTCCTTTTCTCTTGCAATGGCATCCCTGGCATTTTCGAATCCTTCATAATATATTAAATAAATGCAATTGTATTTTCCAGCAAATGACTTTCCTGAATTCTGACTATCAAAATAATGTTGAGCGATTCTCCTTTGAATATTGTTGGTCATCCCAATGTATAATGTTGTTCTATATTCATTGGTCATTATATACACAAAGTGATTGAAAAGCATAATTAAATTTAGACCATTTCACCTAAAGAAGAAATCCTTTTCTGATTAGCAACTTATAAATTATGCATCTTGTGTGATTTCTCAGTCACTTCGTTTCTTCGAAATGACTGCGGTCGTCATTCCGAACGAGCTTTTAGCGAGGAGGAATCGCATCATGAGAATAAAACACACCAATTCCTGAAATTATTATGGGATTTCTCAGTCACTGCGTTCTTTCGAAATGACTACTACTTTTGAATTGTTCCTCATTGTCATTTCGACCATCGGGAGAAATCACATTCTGATTGAGACCTTTAGAAATAGTGGGAGAATTTTTGCTCGAGGAAAGTGGGATTTCTCAGTCGTTCCTTCTTAGAAATGAAGGTTTTTGTCATTCCCACGTAGGTGGGAATCCATTATCAATTTCAATAATATAATTACACTTATTAAGACCAACTAGCATGTGGATTCCTTCTTTACTGAAACAAGTTCAGCACAGGTCACAGGAATGACAAAGAATCAAGGTATCCAATTATCTTTGCCAAAATCAGGTTTACGCTTTTCCAAGAAAGCATTACGCCCCTCTTTGGCTTCTTCTGTCATATAGGCCAAACGTGTAGCTTCACCAGCAAATACCTGTTGCCCTACCATACCATCATCGGTTAGGTTCATGGCAAACTTCAACATTTTTATAGAGGTTGGCGATTTTTCCAAAATTTCTTGGGCCCATTCATAAGCCGTCTCCTCCAACTCCTCATGCGGAATTACGGCATTTACCATACCCATTTCATAAGCGGCTTGGGCGGTATAACTACGACCTAAAAAAAAGATTTCACGTGCTTTTTTCTGACCCACCATTTTTGCCAAATAGGCAGAGCCATAACCCCCATCAAAACTGGTGACATCTGCATCGGTTTGTTTGAATAATGCGTGCTCCTTGCTTGCTAAGGTCAAATCACAAATTACATGTAAACTATGCCCACCGCCTACAGCCCAGCCTGGTACTACTGCAATCACCACTTTAGGCATAAAACGAATCAAGCGCTGAACTTCGAGAATATTCAAACGGTGCATACCATCCTCACCCACATAACCTTTATGCCCTCTAGCCTTTTGGTCGCCACCACTACAAAATGAATAAACGCCATCTTTAGTTGAAGGACCTTCCGCAGATAGTAAAACCACCCCTATTGAGGTATCCTCTTGGGCATCATAAAAAGCCTTATAAAGCTCACTTGTGGTCTTTGGTCGAAACGCATTACGAACATTGGGTCTGTTAAAGGCTATTCTGGCAACACCATTGCTTTTCTTATAGGTGATATCTTCAAATTCTATAGTGGTTTCCCAATTGATTTTTGACATGATCTTAATTTTTGATTTGCACTTATTTTACCTATTGCAAAGTAACACAATTTGGTAAAACTTTTCCTCCCTTGATCAAGGGATGTAGCATCTTCGACAACTATCTTTAGCCAATGCGCCAAATTTTATTGACTAAGGTTGATTACTCCTTTTTCTTTGTGCTTGCTATGACAGAATTTACAACTAACTTCGTTAATCGTGTTGAACTTGTTTCAACATCGGACGATATAAATCACTTGTGCTGAGTCTATCGCAGTATTAAAACAGATTCATATCTTTAGCGATAACGAAACCTTCCTATTTCTTATTCTTAGCTTCGATCCACTTTGACATGTACTTGGTACTCGCCATTGATTGGTGAATTAACATGGCCCCTATAAAATTTGCTTCTCTATGTTTCTTTAGATTATTTTGTAGGGATAGGATTTTGTCAGAAAGTCTTTTATCTAAACTTGCTTTATCATAAAACGCATTGATTATTGCTACTCCATTTTCTTGCGATTGCCTCCAGTCAGAAGCATGGTTATACAGCGCAACTGCGGCATTGGCAAAACTTTCAGCATCATCTGTAATCCAACCACTCCAAGGCAATTCGCCATGCATTCCCTCGGCACCGATCGAAGTTGTGATGCTTGGTGTGCCAAATTGCATAGCATTGATCAATTTTCCTTTGATCCCGGCGCCAAAACGTAAGGGTGCCAAGTTAATACGGCACTGCCCCATTACTTCCGCAAGATTTTCGACCCAACCCTCAATATAAAATCCATTTTTTGGATTATGCATTTGCTGGATATGCTCTGGTAAATAGCTTCCATAAATTCGCAAATTGGACTTGGGTAATGACTTTCGTATCAATGGCCAGATCTCTTTTTTCAACCATACAATAGCATCGACATTTGGGGCATGTTTGCCATTGCCGATACACATAAAATCCTTGCGGGCATTGTAGCCTAGCCAACCAGCAATTTGTTCGTTTTCAATTTTATTCAATTGAAAAGGTAGATGTAACAAAAGTTTTTTATCCATCTTGATCCCATTCAACAGTAAATCCAATTCATAGGTTGATATAATCAATGAAAGGTCGCATCGATACATCGAAGCAACCTCGCGTTTGGTAATATCGCTTTGCAACCATTTTGAAGGCGTAAATTCAATATTGGTTTTAAACAGCTTTTCCCTTACCTGACGCAGGGAATGCAAGTCCTCAGCATCGAGAATCCGGATTGCTTTTGGTGCAAATTCAACCACACGCCATCCAAACTGTTCCTCGGTCAAAAATCGGTCGAACAATACAATGTCTGGATTCAATTTTTTTATAAAATCATCAAAACTCGAATCATTTAATACTATGTTTTCGGTTTTGATGTCGAAGGCGCTTAAATCAACCGAATATTCACTCCTAGTTGCTGTACTGGCAAAGGTAATGTCGTAATTCTGGGTGCGGAAGAAATCAATTAATTGCAGCATACGGCCCCCAGCAGCCGTAGTAGTGGGTTCGGGCCAAACAAAACCAATAATGAGGAGGGATTTCTTTTGCATTTTTCAAGACAAAATTGAAGCACAAATCTAATGATAAACTAATCGTTATTCACCGTACGCTTGACGCACATCGCTAGAATAAAGAATAAAAACATTCATTTTCGGGACAGAATCAAGTCTAGTATCTTGAATCCAACAGCGCAGCGGTCTAATCTCTTAAAACATAGCTTACATTCTTTCAGCGAACATACGAGAAATCGCCGAACGCAATTTGCGCTCATAATCTTCCTCTAGCCATTCCTTGTAATTCTTGGTATTGTTCATAATACAGTACGAATATAAACGAACCCTATAGGCTATCTCCTCTTTCAATGATTTTGCCAAAATACGCGCGTCGAAAACATCCTCAGAGTTCTCAACACAAATAATTGCATGCTGTTCAATACTCTTTTCCAAAACAATTCTAGATTTAAGGCCTTGTGCGAAAATCTTCTTGTATTCGGCCTTTACATCGTACTCTATATTCGCTGACTTAGTAAACTTAGCCCTTAGTTCTGCAGGCATTTCATAAACAAACTCACGTTCAATATCCTCATCGTTCTTTATGTTTTCCAAATAGAAATCAGGAAAATGGAAAATCTCTTGCCAATCAATCGGCGCATCCCACATACCAAAACGAGCGACATTGTTACCTAGGTCAACCACGGTGAATTCTTCCTTTTTGGGCAATACCCTTGAACCACGACCGATCATCTGAAAATAAAGGGTCAATGAACGGGTTGCCCTATTCAACATAATGGTCTCAACCGTAGGCTCATCAAAACCCGTAGTCAAAATACTGACCGAAGTAAGAATTGCATCTGGGGTTTCTGAAAACCATTGTAAGATGTCCCTTCTTTCTGAAGCACTATTCTTATTATCTAAATGACGGATATTGTAACCCGCCTTTTTAAAGGTTTCGTATACGTATATTGAAGTATTTATACCATTATTGAAAATGAGGGTCTTCTTCCCCTTGGAAATCTCGTTATAGGCATTCACTAATTTGCCCAACATACTCTGATTACCATAAAGCTCATCTGAAGATTTTACCGTATAATCTCCATTTATACCCAATTTTAAGCTTTGTAAGCTCACATCGTAATTGAACATATTGGCCTTGGACAAGAATTTCTTGCCAATGAGTGAAGCAATTGATTCGCCTACGATTAACTTCTGATAATTGTCTTTCATCGGAAGCTTTATATTCGAGCTTAATGGCGTTGCTGTTACCCCAAGAATCACAGCATTCTCAAAGTACTTAAAAAGCTTGCGGAATGAATTATAGTGGGCCTCATCGATAATTACAAGACCAATATTATTGATTTCAATCTTTTCCTCTTGTAATCTGTTGTTCAAAGTCTCGACCATGGCGACAAAGCACATGTACTCATCTTGATCCTTGAGTTCTTTGACCTCGCTATTAATGACTTTGTTTTTAACCCCAAAACCATCGAGCATCTTTGAAGTTTGCTGACTTAATTCAATCCGGTGTGTTAGTACAACAACTTTCTTATTGTTCTGTGAAATATATCTTTTTGCAATTTCAGAAAAAACAACGGTCTTGCCCCCACCCGTGGGCAATTGATATAGGAGATTAACATTTTCCGGGGATTCCTCAAGATAATTGAATATCTTATTGAGGTCCTCCAATTGATAATCGTAAAGCGTCTTTTCTGTGATATTATTTTGTATTTCCAAACAGGTAAATTTGAGCTGTTCTACAATTCCTTTCTTTTTTGCGCTTCGTAAGGGCACAATTTTGCAAAATTAGCAGAAATAAATACCTGCACGAAATTTAAACGGAGAAATACTTAAAAAATATGAACATTGATTGAAGTTTGGAGTTTGGAGTTCAGAGTTAAAAGTTATATGCTATTCCTCATATGCTTTCGGAATGACTACTACCAACCTAATGAAAACGGTCATTTCGAAGGAACACAGTGACTGGGAAATCACACTGGGAACTAAATATTTCATAGCACTTCAGGATGGGATTTCTCCCATTGGTCAAAATGACACTTAGTCCAATCTAAAAAGCAATATCAATAGCCTTTGGTTTTGGATACCAAGTTTAATAATTCCTCACCACTAACTAAACGTCTATAATTCTCCAAAATCTGTGGTACAACCGAATTCGTGTCTGAAACACTGGCATAATGTGGCGTCATATGTACCTTTGAATGCTCCCAAAACGGGTGATCGGTTGACAAAGGTTCTTGATGGTAGACATCCAAACTAGCACCTGAAAGATGATCGTTGTTCAGCATTTCCAATAGGTCATTGTCAACGAGATGTCCGCCACGGGCAACATTGATGATATGAGCGCCTTTTGGTAATTGCGAGAACAAATCCTTGTTTAAGATCCCGGAAGTTTCTTTTGTCAAAGGCAATAAACAAACTAAAATTTGGGTCGAATTCAAGAAAGTCATTTGCTCCTTGTTCCTTGTGAATGTTTTAATTCCGGCTAGGTTTTTTCTAGAACCGGACCATCCTTGGACTTTAAAACCAAACCGAAGTAAATCCTCTGCCAAAACCTTACCCAAAGCACCAAGTCCCATAATTCCTATGGTTAAATCCTTAATTCTATGGTAGTCTAAGGGTTTCCAAACTTTATTGAATTGGTCGACTTTGTATTGATTTAAGTTTTTAAGATGACTGAAAACCAGGGCAATTACGTGCTCCGACATATCTTTTGCCAAATACTCATCGACAACACGTGTAATGGGAATATTGGTCGGTAGTTCTTTATCCTCAAACAGGAAATCTACCCCTGCCCCACTTGAAGCAATGCATTCTAGATTTGGATACCCTTTTAGAGCGCCAGCAGGATGTTTCCAGACTAGGGCCATCTTAATTCGTTCCTTTGGATGATCTTCCAAATAATTGTAGACAGGAATTTCAGGAGCGCTTCGCTTCAATGCTTCTTTCCACATTTCAATTTTATTGTCTTGTCTAATTATTAGTATTCCCATATTAATCTAATATATCCAAAGCTCTGGAAAATCCCTCACTGAAAACCCAGTCTTGTTCTTGAGTTGTTTCGTAAACTTTTATTAATCGATCCTTAAAGTTAGGCAGCAATCCATTTAAGGACACGAACTGCACCATTTCGTTGAAAGAGTTCAGCATACTCTTATAAAAAGCATCAGGCACATTTCTATCTTGCGAAAAGGATTGCGCAATCTCGAGGTTATACAACATAACATCAGCTATTAGATGTGGCTCAACACCCAATTTAATAAAATGCTTAATGTATTTCTGAGCAACAGATCTTCGGGCTTTTGGGCGTCTTCTTTTCAAGGGAAAATATTCATTTGAAATCCTTGCCTTGGCCTCTTGAACCATTTTGTCCTCTTTGGGGTTAAAAATAAAATCGTAGTACTCTTTTACCACCGGAAAGCGTGTATAAAGATCCATAAGCTGTTCTTCAAGTTCTTTCTTTTTTAACTCTGTCAAATATTTTTTTAGAGCCCTTTTACTCATGCCGTTAAGTTAAGTTTCAAAAATACACTTTGCCTGCAGAAAATGAAGCACCTAACTAGTGTAATATCATAAATTGCTAATAAAATTTGAATAAGAATCTTTATATCCTTTGGAAAAGACGGAATATTGATGTATTATGAACTCTTGTAGAATGCACTACTCAAAACACTAATTACACATATGAGGCAACTTAAAATTATCAAGCAGGTAACCAATAGAGAATCAAAATCGTTGGACAAATACCTGCAAGATATCAGTAAAATAGAATTAATAAACGCACAAGAAGAAGTAGAATTAGCACAACGCATACGAACTGGAGTTCAATTTTGGAAGTGATTTTTTTATTTTTTGTAAAAAAGTTTCTTGATTTCTAAATACCCA
>CAZYQR010000141.1:0-7119 GCA_964649755.1 uncultured Maribacter sp.
ACGAAGCGGAAATATTTCTCAAAAACAAACCTAAATTGCCTTGAATCAACTTTAATTTTAGTTTGCCGTCATCTACTTTGGCCAAATCCAACAATTGATCTACAAGCGTAAGCATCCGATTTGTATTTCGCCGTATCATTGAAAAATTGGTAAGGTCGGCATTTGACAATTCCGCTTCGCCCAATTTGGACTCTATAGGCCCTGAAATTAAAGTTAAGGGTGTTCGGAATTCGTGCGAAATATCAGTGTATAATTTTGATTTAAGCGTATTGAGTTCCTGTAATTTATTAGTTTCATCTTCCTTAAGGCGCAAGTTCAATTGCATACGCCATCGCCATTTGAAATAGCGAACAATAGCATAGACCAGCCCTAAAAACAGCAATCCGTAAATAATTTTAGCTAAAACGGTCCAATACCAAGGTTGGGCAATTGTAAAAGAAAAAGAGGTGGGTTCCTCATTCCACACCCCATCGTAATTACTTGATTTTACTTGAAAAATATAATCGTTGGGCGATAGTTGTGCATAACGCGCAGCGTTGTTATTGTTTGAATATACCCAATCTTTATCATGGTTCACCAATTTATACTGATATTCATTTTTTTCCGGCAATGAATATTGTAAGCTTGAAAAACTGAATGAAAGCGTATTTTGGTCATAATCCAATTTTATTCCAGAAACCAAAGGCATTGATTCTCCCAAAACCCCAAAATCCGTGATCGAAGTTTTCGGTATTATCTGGTTTTCCCTAATATCCTCAGGTCGAAACCAGTAAAAGCCATCCAATCCCCCAAAATATAGTGTACCTTCTTGATCTATGTGATATGCCCCAGTATTGAACTCTGTAGCCAAACCATCATAATTGCTGTAATTCATAACAATCGGTTGTAATGATAGATCTGAATTGGGTGTAAACTTGGTGATTCCTTTATTACTACTTAACCAAAAATTTCCATTTTTATCCGGTAAAATGGCGTATATAACATTATTGGATAGGCCATCATTCGTTGTAAATTGGTAAAAATTTTCTTCAAAAGTGTTGAAGGCATTTAATCCACCACCATTGGTCCCTATCCAAAGAACCCCGTTTGGGGCCGCATATAATGACTTGATACTGTTACTATTCAGCACGTTACTATTGGGGTTTTGATAGTATCGCTTAAATGAATCCTGTAATAGATTAAATTGGGCAATCCCATTTTCTTCTGTTCCAATCCATAAATTACCCTTTTGATCCTCTGTAATTACCCTCACATTATTGCTTGGAAGTGAATTTTCATCTTCCTGACTTAAAATAAACTTCTTAATCTCCCCTCTTTTTTTGTCAAATTGTATAAGTCCCTGTTCCCTTGTTCCTAGCCAAATATTGTTTTTGCTATCTTTAAAAATGTCCCATACGGTATTGGCAGAGAGCGGAATTTTGGATGTTGTATTAAATTGGGAAAAATCTCCATTTTCGTTTCTAAGGATAAGACCATCTTCTTGGGTTCCTATCCAAAGATCATCATCATCTATGAATAGGCTCATTATTCTATTTGAAGAAATCCCATTTTTACCGGCTAAACCTACAGTGAAAGTTTGCCAACTATTGTTCTCAGGTTCATACTGTGTAAGACCTTTGCCCGAAGTCCCAATCCAGACAGCACCCTTATTGTCTGTAGTAATCGAACGTACAACATCGATATTGATTCCCTCAGGTGTCTGGTAATTGGTTAAAGAGTTGAATTTTTCTAGATATTCATCGAAAAAACTAATACCGCCACCATCAGTGCCAAACCAAAGCGTTCCGGAATTATCTTCATAAATACACAAGATATCATTGTAATGTACGGCCCTTGGGTTATTCTTGTCAGCCCTAAAGTGTGAAATTTTATTTTGATCAAAATCCAACAAATACAATCCCCGGCCATAGGTAGCCAACCATAATCTTCCCTTTTTATCCAAATGAATATCAATAATATTTAGATTCGACGGAAGGGGATCCGTAAAGGTCAGATTTGATATGCGGTGAAGAACCTTTTCTGGTGCATCCCTATAATAGAGTCCGTCTCCGAAAGTGGAGATCCATTGCCTACCTTGCTTATCAATGGCCACATCACTAAAATTTTCATTGATAGCCTCATCAAAATAATCACTGAAATTGACAAATGAGAAATTTTGTGTATTATTACTGAATTCAATAAGTAATCCGCTGGTGGCTATGGCAATATTTCCCCTTGACATCTCGGAGATGTTATAAATGGGTCCATTGGTTTCTTTCCTACTTAATACCTTTATTGGCCTGCCAATTTTGGGATCATACTTATATAGTCCATTAGAATAGGTGCCAACCCAATAATTTAGGTTAACATCTTGAAAAATGGCGCTCACATCCTCAAAACTTTGGAATATCTCAAAATTATTTTTTTGTGGATTAAACTTATATAATTTCTTGTCTATAGGTATCGCCCAAAGACCACCCTGTTTATCCTGATATACCTTTCCCAAATTGCTATAGTTGGTTTTAGTAACATCAAGAAATTTAAAAGGGTAAACAGTAAATTTTCTACCATCATATTTATTAAGACCATCCTGTGTTGCAATCCAAAGATAACCAGTACTATCCTGAACCATGGAAATCGCACTGTTTTGGGAGAGTCCTTCCTTGACTGAAAGTTGTCTAAAAGAAATCTGGTTTTGGGATATTGATAGTTGAATCCAAACAAAACAAAATGAAAATGATACAAACTTAATAATCCTTAGTATGTATCTATCTCTTTTCATTTTGATAGTGGTCTTTTTAACATACTTAAGATAAGGAATTTTGATAACCTTTATAGGAATTGGGGATTCTTAGAAAAGAAAAGCAGGAGCATTACTACATTCTTAATTCAATAGTTTTTAAAAATACTGCCAAACTCGTACGACCTCCCAATGGATCAAAATCAGTTTGAGTTGTATATTATGCCGATTCAGGTAGTTCCCCCGAAACCTATAATCATGCAAATCTCCTAATCAACAAGTTGATTAGATGAATAAATACAACATTTCATTAGTTAGGCGGTTAAAGGAACATTATTATATTCCAATCTATAACACACTTTAAAGGCCGTACTTTTTTGAATGGCAGTTTTTTAAATTCTTGATAGCTATTTATAACCTATTCGTAATCAATAAAAATATTATTAAAACCCTGATGGGTTAACAACTTATATGATATTTATCCTCTTTTCTCGGCGGCACTAAAACTCCCATTAATGAAAATTTTAGTTCCTTTATTGCATTTAAAGGTAACATTCATATGTCCTCTTAATCCTAATTCAGTTATTTGTGTTATAACCACTTTACCTTTCTTCGCGAAAAAAGGTTCTTCTCCAATTGATCTTACATTAGCGAAACCAAAAACCCCATCAAAATCGTTGAGAAATCCTTCAATGTCTTCCGCAACTCCATATTTGCCTTTCTTAATTGGGATAGATTGATTTTGCTTCGTAATTAATAATTCCATGCTATGTTGATCTGATGACTCATTACTGGCGAATTTTAAAGACAGCGTAGAAAATGGAATACCTTGATTATTAGTTTCCAATGTATTTTCAAAATATACAACCCCACATAATTGTTGCTCTAATGCCCCAGTTACTTGCAATTCATAACTTCCATCCAAATAGTTGGACGCATAAAAATCATTACTGCCTTTTGTACCCGAAATGAACAATAGCGGTAACAGAATCCAAAATCCAATTTTTAAAGAATTAATCCTATAATGATACATGGTTAGCGTTTATTACAAATTCAATATTTGAATTACCAAAATTTATCGCTGTTCAATAATGTGTTTTCAATATTATTATCACTTAGGAGCTGCCCTTGATCAGGTACAATTTCAGTATCCTTTTCCATTAAAATGGCAACCACTAAAGCAAGAACTAATAAAGCAAACATTAGAATACATTTTTTCATGGGCCAGTTTTTTATTCCTATCAGTTATAATATTGAATTGATATGTGGGGAAACAAAAACATAATTTCATTAATCTAATTTATTTCATGCATCTCAACATTTATTAACTTAATGTATAAATGGTGGTAAAATGTGTATAATTGACAAACTGAAATGCCAAGAGATCCTGCTCTGAGATATTTTGTAGGAATTAACTTAAAAAACGTTTGTTTTAGGGAGCCAAACAGTATTTATTGGAATACATGCCAATCATACTTAAATTACTTCCATTGACACAAATTCTTTAGAATACAACAAACATAATTTTATATTTGATTAACTTACCAAAGGACTATTCAATATGTTAGAAGCTGTAATTGTTGATGATGAAATAAAAGCACTCCAGAGTCTATCTTGGGAGCTGACCAATTTCAGTAATGAAATCAAGGTCAACGCTTCGTTTACCAACCCTTTTGAAGCTTTGGATTATCTGGAAACAAACACCCCGGATTGTCTGTTCTTGGATATAGAAATGCCTACGATGGATGGTTTTCAATTCATTCAAAAACTTACCAACAAGAATTTTCCGGTAGTGATAACAACGGCCTACAACCAATACGCCATAAAGGCACTCAAAAATGAAGCCATAGATTATCTTTTAAAACCAATTGACACAGACGATTTAAAAGATACAATAGTTAAAATAAAAAAGTTCAATAACAGAAACTATACATCTGATCGTCTGGAGAAGATTCTTTTGAATTTCAATGCCAATGCCTCACACAAAAAAATAACTTTCAATACTGATGGTAAGTTGATTTTTTTAGAGAGCGATGAAATTCTTTACGCTGAATCTGACGGAAACTATAGCACTATATTTCTTTCTGATGGCCAAAAGATTGTACTTACCAAAAAACTAAAAGAGGTGAATGATCTGTTACCTGATGATTCTTTTTACCGAATTCATAATTCATATATAATCAATCTACATAAAATCAAGGAATATTTAAAAACCGATGGTTATGTAGTTCTTAATTCAAATCATAAGATTCCCGTTTCTAGACAAAAGAAGACAGATTTCTTGGATATGATATAATTAAATAATGTTCTCCCCAAACTTCCACAATATAGTTTTTAAATCAAATTTCATGGGCATAGGAAAATATTGGTTTTTCTTTTTTTTCTTGTTCTATTTACAAATAGGACTTGCCCAAAATATTCCGGATACTTTTAAGACCACCACTGATAGCTTAATTGAAGCAGGGCCAAAAACGTATGCAGAAATGGATGCCGTTTTAAGGCCTTATAGAAAAGACACTCTCTTAATGCAGTATTTTTCTGAAGAAGCAGAGAAAAAGAATTACCAAGATGGCGAGTCCTTCGTCTTAAACCTCCTTGGGAGACGATTTCGAAACTTATCCCTGTTTACTAAAGCCATTAATCTTCACCAAAGAGCTTTAGAACTGGCAAGGGCATGTGATAATGTGGAATTAGAGGTTTACAGTTTGAATATGCTTGGTGTAAGCTATAGTAAAATGGACGCCATAAAATCATCACTCACTTATTTCCAAGAAGCTCTGGCACTTGCGCGAAAGGTTGAAAATTCTTCTCGAAGCATCAAACGGAGCATCAATGTTTCCTTAAACGGTTTAGGAAATATTAATCGCAAACTTGGACAGTATGCGCTGGCCATTGAGAAATTTTCGGAATCGCTGAAGTTAGAAGAGAAATTAGGAAATAAACTAGGACTCGCCAAAAACTATCAAAACATCGGAGAATGTTACGAAGCTCTGAAAAAGTTGGAAGAAGCCTTGGAAAATTACCAAATTTCATTGGCCTACAATAATCAAATTGATTCTGAAAAAGGTAAGATCATTTGCAATTATAGCATAGCACATGTTTATGTTCATCAAGGTAAAAATGAGGAAGCAGAGGTTATTCTTGAAGCAACACTTAAAAACGCAAAACAACACGGAGATCAGAAAATTATTTCTGAAATTCTTTGGAATTTTGGGGACGCCCTACTAGAACAAAAAAAATATAACGAAGCAGATATTCGACTTAAAGAAGCTTTAAAGATAGCACAAAAGTATAATTTACCTGAGCAAATAATAGATGCCAGTAAGTCCTTGTCGAAACTATGGGAACGCCAAGGAGATTATAAAAAGACATTTCAATATTACCAACAAGCAAAAGCGTTGGAAAATAAAAAAAACAACACCTTTAATCTTAGTTATGTCAATGATTTAACCTTAAGATATGAAGCTGAAAAAAGTGCTGACAAATTGCAAGTACTCTCTACAGAGAATGAGCTTAATAAGACAAAACTTCGCAAAAACAAGACTTCTTTATTAATTGGTGGTTTTGCTTTAGCGCTGTTGGCGGGTATCTTTTATATTCTTTACAGACAATACCAACTTAAAAACGACAAGAAATTATTGACCTTGGAGCAAACCATGCTACGAAGTCAAATGAATCCACATTTTTTATTCAACTCATTGAATTCGATAAAGCTCTACATTATCAATAATGAGAAAAAGAATGCCGTACATTACTTGAACAAATTCTCTAAATTGATCCGCAAAATATTGGAAGCTTCTTCTTTAAAAGAAATTTCCTTGGCTGAAGAATTGGAAACCGTTGAACTTTATATGAATATAGAGAATATTCGTTTTTCCAATGAAATAAATTTCAATGTATCCATTGACGATGACATTGATGTAAATTTAGTCAAGATTCCTTCCCTGATTTTACAGCCGTTTCTTGAAAATGCCCTTTGGCACGGTCTTTCATCAAAAGAAGGCGAAAAGAAAATTGATCTTACCGTGAGCAAGGGCAATGATAATTTCATTGACATTAGTATTACTGATAATGGTGTAGGTAGAGAAGCTTCTGAAATAATAAAGAAGCGAAAGGTTCTTAAACGAAAATCTGTAGGAATTGAAATTACCAAGGAACGTCTTGCGAACTTCTCGAAAGACTTCCTTAATACATTTGATGTAAATATTATTGATTTATATGATACCGAAAATAACCCAACTGGCACTCAGATTATTTTGCATATACCTACGATTTAGTATGTTCAGCAGCTATTTGCTCTAGTTCTGCATACCAAGCTTCCCCAAACTTTCTTATCAAAGCCTCTTTAACAAATTTATATACCGGCACTTTGAGTTCTTCTCCCTACTATCAAATACTAA
>CAZYQR010000142.1:0-7110 GCA_964649755.1 uncultured Maribacter sp.
ACCATTTTTTACCTCCCATTTATGCGTCTGTAAATGGACTCACAGCAATTGTCTTGGTTATAGCTGTTTGGGCTATAAAAAATGGTAAACGAGAACTCCATCAAAAACTAATGACTTTCTGCATTGGTCTTTCGCTATTATTTTTGATAATGTATGTGGCTTATCATATGACTTCTGATTCAACTACTTATGGTGGTGAAGGAGCTATCAAGTACGTGTATTATTTTATATTGATAACACATATCATTTTATCAATAGGAGTAATTCCGTTAGTGCTTAGAACCTATGCCCGTGCATATTTAAAAAAGTTTGATGAACATAGGGCATTGGCCAAATATACATTTCCTGTTTGGTTATATGTGGCTGTGTCTGGAGTTGTTGTATATGTTATGATATCGCCATATTATATTAAATAAATGAACTATAAATACGTCATATTTCTGTTTGTCACCTTGCTTTTGGTTCCTCAGTTGACAGAAGCACAATGCGCCATGTGCAGGGCCGTCTTGGAAAGCGAAGGCAACGTTTCTTCAGCTGAAGGTATAAACAATGGTATTGTTTATTTAATGGCTATCCCCTATATCTTGGTAGCAGGCCTGTTTTACTTCATTTATAAAAAAATGAAGGCATAAAATTCCAACTAACCTTTAACATTTATTTAGAGTTTATAGTGTAACAATAGTCCGGCTTTGTAGTCTTATTGTAATACAATACTATTTATTGTATTCATCAATCAAAACCAACCCAATGTTCGACATCGAAAGATGGCAAGAGATTTTTGACACTATCCGCAAAAATAAATTGCGGACATTCCTTACTGGTCTTTCAGTAGCTTCCGGGATTTTTATACTTGTTATTTTGTTGGGTTTTGGTCAGGGAATGCAAAATGGCATTGCCCATGAGTTTGAAGAAGATGCTTCCAACAGGGTTGTAGTGTGGACCCAAGTTACCACCAAAGAGCACAAAGGCCTTAATCCTGGTCGTCCCATACAAATGAGAAATGAAAATTTTGATTTTATAGAATCTAGATTTTCAGATGAAATTGAGGATAAATCGGCCAATTATCGGGTAAGAAATGCACTTGTCAATTACAAAAAGGAATCCGTTGGGTATAGCGTTCAAGGAGTTAATGCGGGTTTTCAATTTGTAGAAAACCAATACATTTCACAAGGTAGATATATTAATTATGAGGATTATAAAAACGTTTCTAAGGTTGCGATAATCAGTAATACAATAAAAAAGGAAATATTTAAAGATGGGCAAAATCCACTCAGCGAGTATTTGGATATTTCAGGAATTAAATTCAAAGTTGTTGGTGTTTATGGTGATATGGGGGGTGAACGCGAAGAAGAACGCATACTTATTCCGTTGTCAACCGCCCAAAGGGTTTTTAACGGGTCAGACCGTATTAATAATCTCTATTACACTTTAAAACCCGTTGAGGACTTTGATCAGGCGGTTGCAGAATCTGTCAAGTTTTCAAACGATATGAAACGCTATCTGCAAGATGCACATACCGTTGCTCCCGATGACCCAAGTGCTGTTAATGTATACAATACACTTGAGGAGGTAAAGCGTTTTTTTACACTAACAAACGGTATTAAATTGTTTTTCTGGTTTGTTGGTATATGTACCATAATTGCGGGAGTAGTAGGAGTTAGTAATATCATGTTGATTGTGGTAAAGGAGCGAACACGTGAAATAGGTATACGTAAGGCATTGGGTGCTAAACCTTGGTCAATAGTAGGGATGATTTTACATGAGTCTATTTTTGTGACAGCAATTTCGGGTTTTGCTGGGCTAATTTTCAGTATGGGCTTGTTGGAGATTTTTGGGCCCTATATTGAAGTTGATTATATCTTGAATCCTTCGGTTAATTTCAATGTGGCCATATCGACGGTTTTCGTATTGATTTTTGCTGGTGCTGTAGCAGGATTTTTCCCCGCATGGCGTGCTGCTAATATTCATGTTATAGAAGCTTTAAAAGACGAATAATATCAAAGGAGTAAAATGTTCAATAGAGATAGGTGGAAAGAAATATTAGAAGTGCTGACCGGTAATTGGTTTAGGACAATCCTTACTGCGTTTGGTGTTTTTTGGGGCATATTGATTCTTATTATTCTTTTGGCTGCAGGTAAGGGTTTCCAAAATGGCGTTATGGCCGATTTTGGAGATATTGCCACCAATACAATGTTCATGTGGTCTAGAAATACCACGAAAGAATATATGGGATTGCCCAAAGGCCGTCGCTATAATTTTAAATTAGAAGATGTCCAAGCAATTAATAATAATGTTCCTAACCTTCGTTTTATATCACCAAGAAATCAATTAGGGGGTTTTCATGGGGCGAATAATGTAACGAGAGGCATTCATACAGGAGCCTTTAATGTATATGGGGATTATCCGGAAATAATAAATCAGGACCCAATGACCATAACTTCTGGCCGTTTTATTAATTATTCGGATATTAATGAAAAGAGAAAGATTGCTATAATCGGTGAAGGGGTAAAGACCAGTTTATATGATAAGGGGGAAGAGGTTATTGGCACGTATATAAAAATACAGGGCGTCAACTTTATGGTAATTGGCACGTATAAGAAAAAAAATAATGATGGTGATGGTGAAGAAGGCCAAAAACAAATATTTGTTCCTTTTACTACTTTTTCGCAAGCATTCAATAGGGGTGATAATGTAGGTTGGATGGCTATTACAGCACATGACGGTACTTCTATTACCTCATTGAAAGAAAGGATAGTCTCGATTGTAAAAGAGAATAGGAAAATTCATCCCGATGATAAACGTGCTGTCGGCTATTTTGATTTATATGAGCAATTTAATAGAGTGGAAAGTCTTTTTGGGGCTATGAGCTTTATTGCTTATTTCGTGGGGATATTGGTACTGTTATCTGGGGTTATTGGCGTGAGTAACATTATGTTGATTGTCGTGAAGGAGCGTACCAAGGAAATAGGTATTCGTCGTGCCTTGGGCGAAGATCCGTGGTCAATAAAATTGCAGATAATAATGGAATCTATTTTCTTGACCATTATTTCTGGTATGGTGGGTATTACTTTTGGGGCATTGTTTATATATGGTGTTAACGCCTTGTTAGACGCCAATGGTCCTGTAGATATGTTCTTAAACCCAAGTGTTAGTTTAGGAGTTGTCTTAGCAGCATTGGTCATTTTGATAATTTCAGGCTTACTGGCAGGTTTCATACCTGCACAAAGCGCAATCAAAGTAAGACCCATCGATGCATTAAGAACAGAATAGAATAAAAAAACATCAATCAATTACAAATAGAATAAAATGAAACGAGTTTTTAATTAGTTCTGTTTCATTTAATTATAAAAATTTAAACGTATGAAAAAGTCTGTAACCATTATTACTTTGTTAATACTAGTAATTGCCTTTGGAGGCTCAATGTACTATCTGTATCAGAAGAATGCAGAAGATCCTACTGTATACGAAACTGAGTTGCCTAGCAAGCAAAACATTATAAAGAAAACAGTGGCAACAGGCAGCATTCTTCCATTAGAGGAGGTGCTTATTAAACCAAATATATCAGGAGTAATAGAAGAGATCTTTGTAATAGGGGGTGATTATGTAAAATCCGGTGACTTATTGGCTAAAATCAAGGTAGTACCCAACTTAAATGCCTTGAACGATGCCAAAAATAGTATTGACGAGGCACGTATAGCACTTGAGGACCAAAAACGAAATATTGATCGCCAAAAAGGCCTTTTCGATAAAGGAGTTGTTTCAAAAGTAGATTTAGAAAGAGCCCAAGTAAGTTTTGATCAAGCACAACAGGCGTACAGTGCTGCAAATAAGCGATATGATATTGTAAAAACAGGCACTACAAGAGGTTTTGGCAATGCCGCAAATACTATGATTCGGGCAACAGTTAGTGGTATGGTTTTAGATGTGCCCGTAGAAGTGGGTAATCAGGTGATTGAAAGCAATAACTTTAATGAAGGAACCACTATTGCGGCCATTGCTGATATTGAAAAGATGATTTTTGAAGGTAAGGTAGATGAATCCGAAGTTGGTAAAATATCAGAAGACCTTCCATTAGAGATAACTATAGGAGCCATTGAAAACAAGATTTTTGATGCCGTGTTGGATTATATAGCTCCAAAAGGTAAGGAAGAAAACGGGGCAATTCAGTTTGAAATCAAAGGAACGCTAAATAAACAGGATACGGTATTTATCAGAGCAGGTCTAAGTGCGAACGCTTCAATCATATTAGGTAGGGCCGATAGTGTATTGGCAGTCAAAGAAGCATTAATTCAATTTGACGACAAAACTAAATTGCCTTATGTAGAAATTGAAAAAGGGGATCAGCAATTCGAGCGCAAAGATGTTGAATTGGGTATAAGCGATGGTATTTTTGTGGAAATAAAATCAGGTATCTCCGACGACGATAAAATCAAGGTTTGGAACGTGGTAAAACCAGACGAATTCGCCAGTTAATTTTTTAACATTAAATTTGGAGCAAATCTTGTAACAATTATACATCTTAGCTGTCTTATTGTCGGATTCTTTCAGGATTCATCCAAAAACAAACATAACCAACATGATTGAAATTAAAGACCTTCATAAATCCTATAAAATGGGAAGCAATTCCCTTCATGTTTTAAAAGGCATCAATTTCACTGTCGAAGAAGGGGAATTGGTGGCCATTATGGGTTCTTCGGGTTCGGGAAAATCTACCTTGTTAAATATTCTTGGGATGTTAGATGAAGCCGATTCAGGGGATTATACCTTGGACGGTGTGCCCATCAAGAATCTTAATGAGACCAAAGCGGCTAACTATCGCAATAAATTCTTAGGATTCGTTTTTCAATCTTTTAACCTAATTAATTATAAGAGTGCCCTCGAAAATGTGGCCTTACCGTTGTATTATCAACGTGTTGGTCGCAAAGAGAGACAGGAGAAATCATTAAAATATTTAGACCAAGTTGGTCTTAAAGAATGGTCGCATCACCTTCCGAATGAACTTTCTGGGGGGCAAAAACAACGGGTGGCTATTGCCAGGGCCATGGTGGCAGAACCAAAGGTATTATTGGCAGATGAATTAACAGGAGCCTTAGATAGTACAACTTCCTATGAAGTGATGGACCTTATTCAGAAAATAAATGATCAGGGAAATACCATTCTTGTCGTTACACATGAAGATGATATAGCACATATGTGTAAGCGAATCGTCCATTTATTGGATGGTGTAATTGTTAAAGATGAGAAAGTAAAACAAGTTAGGGCATCTGAATATGTTTAGTAGAGACAACTGGAAAGAAATATTCCAAACCATACAAAAGAACAAACTCAGGACATTTTTGTCTGGGTTTACAGTTGCCTTGGGTATTTTAATTTTTGTTGTTCTTTTTGGTTTTGGTAACGGACTCATAAACACATTCGATGACTTTTTTGGGGATGACGCGACCAATGTCTTTTATCTTTTCGCTGGTCGAACCTCAATGCCATACAAGGGTTATAAATCGAATAGGCAAATAGAGTTTGAGAATGAGGATTTAGCCGATATAAATAAAAACTTCGCTCTCTTTTTGGAATATTCCACACCTAGAATTTCTAGGGGAGGATTAGTAAAATATAAAGAAGAATCAAATAATTACACTACCAGAGCAGTAGGCCCTGCACATCAATATGCTGAGAAAACCATAATGATGAAAGGCAGGTATTTGAACAAAGAGGATATTAAGAATAAAACAAAATATGTTGTAATAGGACGACTCGTTGAGAAAGATCTATTTGGAACCTCAAACGCTATTGGTGAATATATTGATGTTGCAGGGAGTGCATTTAAAGTTATTGGGGTTTTTCAAGATGAAGGTGGGGATAGAGAGGAGCGATATATTTACATGCCGTATACTACTAGACAATTAATTGAAAAAAACACAGATAAATTGGATCAGATTATTGTGGCTTTCAAACCTGAAATAGGGTATGTAGGTGCAATGGCTTTTGAGAAAAGTTTGGATAAGTTTTTAAGGGAAAAGAAATATATAAGTCCAGAGGATCAAAACGGCATATTTATTCGTAATGTGGCTGATCAACTTAAGCAAAATCAACAATTTGCACGCGTTCTTCAATTAATCGTTGCTTTTGTTGCCTTTGGGACTATTGTTGCTGGTATTATTGGCATAAGTAATATAATGGTTTTTGTGGTTAAAGAACGCACCAAAGAGTTGGGCATTCGAAAAGCTCTAGGCGCAACACCTAGATCGGTTATTGGTACTATTTTATTAGAATCGGTTTTTATAACCACGATTTCCGGATTTATTGGAATGATGATTGGTATAGCGATATTAAGCTCACTCGGCGAGAAATTAAAGGATTATTTCATAACTAATCCAAGCATTAATATAGGTACCGCAATTTTCGCAACCATAATATTGATAGTTTTTGGTGGTCTTGCCGGTTATATTCCTGCGAGACGAGCAGCACGTATAAAACCAATTGTAGCACTAAGGGACGAATAATATGAATTTTTTATTTGATAAGAATACTTGGCAGGAGGTTTTTGGTTCTATTGGTAAAAATAAAACCAGGACCGTAATCACGGTGATTGGGGTTCTATGGGGAATTTTTATATATATAGCACTTTCAGGAGCCGCAAAAGGATTGGACAACGGTTTTGAAAAACAATTCGAAACTGTGGCAATGAATAGCATGTTCGTGTGGGCGCAAAGTACAAGTATGCCTTATGATGGTTATAAAACCGGAAGACAATTACAATTGAAATTGGGCGATGTCAAGGTATTGCAAAACAGAGTTCCTGAAATAGAGAATATAGCACCAAGAAATGTAAGAGGTGTATTTGGAGACGAACCCGGTCTTATTGTTAGAGGTCAGAAATCGGGTAGTTATGCTGTCTATGGCGATTATCCCGTATTTACCCAAATTGCAACAAAAAAAATATATGATGGTGGCAGGTTCATTAACGACGAGGATATTGAACAAACCAGAAAGGTATGTGTAATCGGTGAACGAACACAAAAAGAGTTGTTTGAAGAAGATGAAGACCCAATCGGAGGGTATATTAGAATTGATAATATTTAGTGATGTGCTGTTGCCATCACCTTTTATTGC
>CAZYQR010000143.1:0-7079 GCA_964649755.1 uncultured Maribacter sp.
GTTTAAAAATGAAGATGAGGAACGAGAATTTTAGGCTTAGAAAACGTTTGGATTCTTCTTTATTTGAAATTTCAGTAGTCTCAAAACTAAAATAAGTGGCTCTTGGGGGTAATTTATTCTCTTCGAATATTTGGTGGTTATAGTGATTTTCTTGTTTTGCAACAGCGGGTAGCGACTTATCTTTGCAATTGAATAAAATCAATGAACCTATAAGAACAAAAAGTATTTTTTTCATATCGAAGCCTATTATTATGATTTCATGAAATCCTCATGAAGAATCTTATTTAGGTAAAAAACCAATTCTTTGGCATTATCTATAGTAAAAACTAAAGGTGGTTTTATTTTTAAGACGTTATGGTCAGGACCATCTACGCTCATTAAAATGCCATGATCCTTCATTCGGTTAGCCAAATAATCTGTTTGCGCTTCAAGTGGATTCAGTTCGTTATCCACTAATTCTATACCCAAAAAGAGTCCTTGACCGCGAACATCCCCAATGATTGGAAATTCGATAGCAAGTTGATGTAATTCGGACTTTAAGAATTCACCCACTTCGGATGCATTTTCCTGAAGTTTTTCTTGCTTTACGACACGTATAACTTCTGTACCAATAGCGCATGAAACGGGATTGCCACCAAAGGTGTTGAAATATTCCATTCCTTTGGCAAACTTTTCGGCTACCTCTTGGGTACAGACAACGGCGGCCAAAGGATGTCCGTTACCTAGAGGCTTGCCAATTGTTACGATGTCGGGGACCACATTGTGTAATTGAAAACCCCAAAAAGTCTTTCCCATTCTACCACAACCGACTTGCACTTCGTCAGAAATGCATAATCCACCGGCTTTTCTAATGTATTGATAAGCCAGTGCCAAGAACCCATCAGGAAGTTCAATTTGACCCCCGCAACTAATGATTGGTTCTATAATGAAAGCACCAACCCCACGTCCTTTTTTATGTATATGCTCAATCTGTTTTTGTACTTCTTCGGCATACATTGGCCCGGTATTCTTGCCCCTGTATTTACCTCTAAATGCATCAGGTAAAGGAAAAATATGTGTGTGCTCCGGGGCACTTTTTCCACCTTTACCGTCGAATTTGTAGGAACTAATGTCTATGCACATATTGGTATTGCCATGATAGCCCACCTCAGACGCAATAATATCCCGTTCACCGGTTACTGCCTTCACCATTCGTATGGCCAATTCATTGGCTTCACTACCCGAATTCACGAAGTGAAGCACACTCAATTCATCAGGAAGGGTCTCTAATAATTCTTTCGCCAATGCATTGATGTTTTCATGTAAATAGCGTGAGTTTGTGTTTATCAGTGCCATTTGTGATTGGCCAGCTTTTACCACCCTTGGGTGTTCATGACCCACATGGGCCACATTGTTGACCGTGTCCAAATAATTACGGCCTAATTGATCGAGTAAATACTGACCATTGCCGCGAACCATTTTTAGAGGCACTTTATATTGTAAGCTGAGACTTTTGCCCAAGTGTTTTTTGCGATAGGCAATGAGGTCTTCATTGGTTAAAACAGTTATAGAATTAAGCTCCTTGGATTTAAATAGCATATTGGGGTCGGGGCAAATACTTTTCCAAACGTTGATTTGCTTAAAATAGGCTACTCCCGGGTAATCTACTTTATAATTCAACATTGAAAGCATTACCTGAAAGTGGAGGTGAGGGGCCCAATTGCCATTTTCAGGATAATTGCCCAAACTGCCAATTTGGTCACCGGCTTTTAATTTATTCCCAATAGTATGTTTTGTGGCGCTGGCAACTGATAAATGCCCATATAAAGTATAGAATTCAATAGCATTGACATTGTGTTTTAAGACTACCAATCCCCCATATTCCTTATCACCTTCATCATTGACCGCAATTACAATTTCCCCATCCAATAAGGTATGAACGGGTGTTTGGGCGGGTAGCCAATAATCAATACCTAAATGTATAGTTCGCTTTTCCCTACCGCTATTGCCAATTTTGTCATATTCAGATGAAGTATAAAGCGGTCTTGGTTCCAAGTATCCACCAGCTATTAATTTTGTGGGATGTGATTTCTGTAGCGTATCGATCTTAAATTGAAATAGATCCAAGTCATTGAATTCGCATTGATGCCCAATCCAAGGGCTTGAGACACTTAAATCCAAAGGGAATACCCCATCTGAAGATATCGTCGGGAACAACATTTGTACATTAAAACTATTTTTTAATGCCCAACCTTTAAATTTATTATAATTGGGGTGGGCATCAAATCCACAGGCTTCCCGAAAGCTAAAACAAGCATAATCAGGACTTATTTTTCGCCACTTTTTCAGGAGTTCCCAAGCTGGCTGATCGCTGATCAACAAATATTCATTATCAGGTTCCTTGACTTTGTTCAAAGCCGATTTTGTAACCGAAATAATCAATCGCATGGCAATGGCGGTGTACAAATGTTGCAATTCCATTTCTAGTAGTGGGAAGGTGCCATGATACCCTCTAATTATAGGCAATGCCGCCTGTAAGGGATCATTGTGATGCATGATAGCATAGGCACAGGCGATGGCTAGATCATTGATTATTTGGGTATATATCGCATCACCATAATCAATAGCTGCTATAACCATTGGACTGACTAATTCATCAGAAACAATGACATTGTTATCATTGGCATCATTATGGACTACCGATTTTCTAAGTTTGCTATAGGATTTATATTCTTCTTCGAACTTGTTCTGAAAGTATGCGATGATTTCTTTTTTATCACCTTCAAATAAACCCAAGTGTTTTTTGGTCCATAGTGATTGCGAAATATCCCATTCAAAATCACGCCTGGCCATCAGGTGTTCAAAACCCATCAAAGAAGCGGTTAATTTTCCACATTGTTCTCCTAAGCTGGTTCGTAAATTATCTAATTGTGGGTTGACCGAACTCCATATTCTACCCGAAATCCAGCTGAGTAATCGAACTTTGCGTGAATTCCCTAAATCATCAACATATTCAGAAATGGCTTTGTCATTAACGTCCAAGCTAACTTTGGGTGCAATAATTTCTATTTGCTTGGCTTCTATATGTTGAAGCAGTTTTTGTTGAAAGTCAAGATATGCTTCATTCTCGTTGGGCCGAGAAACCTTTAGAATGTAACCCTCACCATTTTCAATTTTTAATCTAAAGTTAAAATCCAATTCCCCAGGTAACGCAGATGCTTTTCCTTTGATATTGAATAGTTCCAAAGCCAATTTCTCGGCTTCATCTGGTGTTACTTTTATTGCACGATAATCAATCATTTTTTTCTTGGCTACAATCGTAAAAAAAGTTTAAAAAGACGAATTTAAACTTAAAGTTAAGTGTATTTTAAAAGTAATCACAATAAACATTTTTAATTTGGATTTAGGGCGTTATTTTTGAGAGTTCCAAATGCATTAATAAGGCGCAAGCAGATAACCATGATCAAAGAACTACAAGAAAACTACGGACATCTTTTTGAAGAGGAATTGATAAATGAAATTATCCAGACAGGAACGTATCGGGAAATTCGTGAAGGTCATAAACTTATGGAAATTGGCGATTATGTAAAGTCCATGCCATTGCTGATATCTGGGGTTATTAAGGTGCTACGAGAAGATGGTGATGGTGATGAATTGCTATTATATTTTTTGGAGCATGGCGATACTTGTGCCATGACACTTTCCTGTTGCGTGGGGCAAACCAAAAGCGAGATAAGGGCTATTGCGGAAACCAATACAAAACTGATTATGGTTCCAGTCCAAAAAATGGAAGAATGGTTGGCTAAATATAGTAGTTGGCGCAATTTTGTGTTACAGAGTTATCATAATAGGTTGAATGAAATGCTGGAAACTGTAGATAGCATTGCCTTTCTGAAAATGGATGATCGACTACTAAAATATATTAAGGACAAAGCCCGTGTAAACAATGATAGTACAATATCTACCACCCATCAACACATTGCTTATGAATTACATACTTCCAGGGTAGTTGTTTCAAGATTACTTAAAAAACTTGAGAATCTAGGAAAAATAGAACTTCATAGAAATCAGATTATATTAATCGATGTATAATTATATATAGTCATGGGCTATTAAAGTGAATCGAATTTTAAGTTCAATGTTTATAAAAAAGACTGATAATTATCAGTCTTTTTTATTTCGGAAGTTCTGAGATTTGTAACCAATGTTACTTTACATTTCATTATTTGATTATAATTTTATACCGTAAACTGTACAACCTTGGTTACATGAGAATTGAACAAATTTATACGGGCTGTTTAGCCCATGCAGCGTATTATTTAGAGAGCAAAGGAGAAGCTGCCATTTTTGATCCATTGCGTGAGGTTCAACCCTATATTGATAGAGCCAATAAAGACAATGCCAAGATCAAATATGTTTTTGAGACACATTTTCATGCCGATTTTGTCAGCGGCCATTTGGATCTTAAGAAAAAAACAGGAGCACAGATTGTTTTTGGTCCTACTGCAAAACCAAGTTATGACGCCCTTGTTGCTGAAGACAACCAAGTATTTGAGATCGGGGATTATAAGGTAAAGGTTTTGCACACTCCAGGACACACTATGGAGAGTACCACTTATTTATTGATTAATGAAAAAGAGGAGGAGCACGGAATCATAACTGGGGATACTTTGTTCATAGGTGATGTAGGCAGACCAGATTTGGCCCAACATTTGGTTTCGGAGTTAACTGAAGAAAAATTGGCGGGTCATTTGTTCGATTCACTACGTAATAAAATAATGCCACTCAATGATAAACTTATGGTGTATCCAAATCATGGGGCAGGATCTGCTTGTGGTAAAATGATGAGTAAGGAAACCACTGATACGTTGGGAAATCAGAAGAAGGTAAATTACGCACTTAGAGCTGATATGACCAAGGATGAATTTATAACGGAATTGCTTACTGGTTTAACCCCACCACCAGCGTATTTTCCACAGAATGTATTGATGAACATAAAAGGATATGAAAGCTTGGACACGGTGCTGGAAAGAGGTATAAAACCGCTATCTCCTGATGCTTTTGAGGCGGTGGCCAATGAAACTGGTGCCCTCATGCTCGATACTAGGAACCCTGAGGATTTTGCCAAGGGTTTTATACCAAATAGCATCAATATAGGTCTAAAAGGGAATTTTGCACAGTGGGTGGGTGAATTGATTCCTGATCTAAAGCAAGAAATCCTTTTGATCACATATCCCAATAAAGAAGAAGAGGCAATAACCCGATTATCAAGAGTTGGGTATGACCATACTATAGGATTCTTAAATGGCGGATTTGAAAATTGGAAGGATTCAAAAAAGGAATTTGCAAAAGTAGGTAGAATTACCCCAGAAATCTATTCAAAGGCATATCATGCAGAGATGCCATTGGTATTTGATGTTCGTAAAAAGAGTGAATACAACTCAGAACATGTATTAGGATCGATCAATGTTCCTTTGAATGAAATAAATAAGCATTTGGCAGTATTTCCTAAAGATGTTCCTTTCGTTTTATATTGTGCAAGTGGTTATAGGACAATGATCGCTGCGTCGATACTAAAACAAAGAGGGTGGGATGATTTTGTTGATGTGAATGAAGGTTATGTGGGTATAGCCAAAACTAATATTCCAAGGTCAAAATATATTTGTCCGACTACCATGCTGTAGCTTGGAAAAAAGTTTGTTTAAGTAGGATGTATGGGGAATGACCATTATAAAAATGGCCGTTCCCTAATTTCAGAGCATATAAAATTAATATAAATAAATATGAATTTTTTTAGTTCACTTTTTGGGGGTAGTGACCTTAACTCGGATAAGTTCGAAGTCCTTGATAAAAACGCTTTTAAGGCTGCTATTCGGCAAAAGAAGGTACAATTGGTCGATGTTAGAACTCCCAGGGAGTATAAAGGCGGGCATATTGGAAAAGCGGTAAATATAGATCTTTTCCAAGGCGGTAGTTTTAAGCAGGCTTTTGAAAAATTTGATAAGAACAAACCTGTTTATCTATACTGTAGATCGGGTAGTAGGAGTAAAAAGGCGGCCCAGAAAATTTTGGATATGGGATTTGAAAAAGTTTACGATTTACAGGGTGGATATATGCGATGGTAATAGACCATTTAAAGAATAGTTCGAAATCAATAAGCTTCCGAATAAATTAATAGCATTAATACAAAAGTTATGAAAGCAACAATAATAGTACAAAACCTAAAATGTGGTGGATGTGCCCGTACCATAACAAATAAATTATCTGAATTGGAAAACATTTCAGAAGTTCAGGTTTTTCTAAATACGTCAACGGTATCATTCGCCTATGAAGATTCTGGTGATGCCTTAAATGTTAAGGAAAAACTTAAAGATTTGGGTTACCCTTCAATTGAAAGTAAGAATACAATTGCTGCAAAAGCCAAGTCATTCGTGAGCTGTGCCACAGGAAAAATGTCAAAGTGATGAAAATAGTATACGTATTGGCCGTTCTCTTGGTTATTACTGGATGTAAGGACGCCAAGAAAGATGAATATACAATAGTAGACAATCCTGCAAATATTGATGTAGTAGCTTCAAACGAACATCCTGGAAAGAAATTTATGGAGACGTTATGTTACACCTGCCATGACGCGACTACTTTAGAAGAAGCTCGGCTTGGCCCACCGATGGTTGCGATAAAAAGGCGTTACCTAATGGAAGGAGGTACCAGAGATGAATTCATCAATGAAATATTAGCTTGGACTGGGAAACCTTCGCTTCAGAAAGCGAAAATGCGCGGTGCAGTTGATCGTTTTGGGGTGATGCCTTACCTTGCCTTCCCCAAGGATAACATAAAGGAAATTGCGGAATATATTTACGATTATGAAATCGATGAACCAGATTGGTTTGAAGAACATTACCAAAAAGGGCGCGGTAATCGACAAGGAAAGGGAATGGGTAAAGGCAAAAATGGGGGAATGGGTAAAGGCAAGCAAATGCGCAAAGGTATGGGACAGAATGATGCTCCCGCTGCATATAGTGATATCGGATTAAAATATGCCTCATCCACAAAAGCCCAATTAGGGAAGAATTTAATGAAAGCCATTCAGGAAAAAGGCA
>CAZYQR010000144.1:0-7061 GCA_964649755.1 uncultured Maribacter sp.
AAGGTTTTACTTTTTATTTATGCCTTAATTACGATTATGCTTTATTTTTTACAAGAAAAACTGATTTTTCTTCCCTCAAAATTACCCCTTGATTATGAATATACATTTTCCCATAATTTTGAGGAAATCAATTTAAGAACAGAAGACGGAGTAGTTTTGAATGCTATTCATTTTAAGCAAGTTAACCCTAAGGGATTAATCCTTTACTTTCATGGTAATGCGGGTAATTTATCGCGTTGGGGGGACATTACATCTTTTTTTGTGGATAAGGATTATGATGTTCTTGTGATGGATTATCGTACCTATGGCAAAAGTACTGGCAAACTAAGTGAGGAAGCCTTGCACAATGATGCGCAGCTGTTTTATGATTATGCCTTGAAACAGTATGATGAAACGAAAATAATTCTATATGGCAGGTCTTTAGGAACCGGAATTGCTGCAAATCTGGCATCTAGGAATAAACCGAATAAATTGATTTTGGAAACGCCTTATTACAGTTTGTTGGATGTTGCCAAAGAACGGTTTCCTTTTTTACCAGTGAATTGGTTGATGAAATACAAATTGTTATCCCATGTTTTTATACAGACGGTAACATGTCCGATAACCATTTTTCATGGGACAAATGATAGCATCGTACCCTATGAGTCGGGAAAACGGCTCTTTAATTCAATTCCTCATAAAAACATAAAATTTTATACTGTAGATCTAGGGGAACACAATAATCTTATCGAGTTCGAAACGTATTTGGAGGGTATTGATGAAGTATTGCAATAGGCTAGTCAAATAGGTCAGAGGAAAGGTACCTATCCCCACGATCACAAACAATTGAGACTATTGTTCCGCTTGAAAGGGTGTCCGCCAATTTTAAAGCAACGGTAGCTGCTCCGCCACTACTCATCCCAGAGAAAATGCCTTCTTCCTTTGCTAGCCTTCTTGCCATATTTGCTGCTTCTTCGGTACTCACCTCAAATACTTGATCTACTTTGTTAGCATCGAATATTTTTGGAAGATATTCTTTAGGCCACTTCCGAATTCCTGGTATTTTTGACCCATCGGTAGGTTGCACACCTACTATTTGGATAGCCTTATTTTGTTCCTTTAAAAAGGTAGATGTGCCCATAATCGTCCCCGTGGTGCCCATAGCAGAAACAAAATGCGTTACTTCTTCTTTGGTATCCTTCCAAATTTCGGGGCCTGTAGTTTTATAATGCGCTTTCCAATTATCTTCATTTGCAAATTGATTCAACATTACAAAGCCTTCGTCTTTGACTTTGGCTTCTGCATAATCACGAGCCCCTTCAATACCAACATCTGCTGGAGTGAGGGTTACTTTGGCGCCATAGGCCCGCATGGTTTGAACGCGTTCCTTGGTCGAGTTCTCCGGCATTACCAGTTCAATATCCAGTCGGTAAATTCCCGCTATCATGGCCAAAGCAATTCCTGTATTGCCACTTGTTGCCTCTATAAGCTTATCACCTTTTTTGATGGTTCCTTTTCTTAATCCGCTTTTTATCATGTTCAAGGCAGCACGGTCTTTTACGCTACCTCCAGGATTATTTCCCTCCAACTTAAACAGAAGTTTTACATTGGGATTTTTATTGAGCTCCTTTGATTCTACTAATGGTGTATTACCAATTAAGTCTAGTATGGATTTAGACATTAGTTTCAGTTTTTATCTTTATTTCTGGGGTATGAAAAACAGTGGAATTGGGAGGGACTGATGATGTTATCCATGCATTACCTCCAATAGTGCTATTGGCTCCAATTACGGTTTCACCACCAAGAATGGTAGCACTAGCATAAATGGTCACATTGTCTTCAATGGTAGGGTGTCGTTTGGTCTGCTGTAAATTCTTGGCAACATAAAGCGCACCTAATGTAACCCCTTGATATATTTTCACATTGTTTTTAATGATTGCCGATTCACCAATAACAACACCTGTGGCATGGTCAATAAAAAACGATTTTCCAATTTTGGCTCCTGGATTAATGTCTACCCCGGTTTTACTATGTGCATATTCAGTCATAAGCCTTGGGATTAATGGTAAACCTTCATTGTAGAGTTCATGGGCAAGTCTGTAAATAGCAATCGCATAGAATCCTGGATAAGCCATGTAAACCTCCTCTATAGACATTGAGGCTGGGTCACAATCCACTATTGCCTCAGCATCAAGATTAAGACTTTCGAGTACCTTTGGCAAGGTTGCTAAGTAACGTTGCCAAACCTTACCGCATAGTTTTTCAGTCTCCCAACATGCCAAATTGGTCAATTCTTCAAAATCTTTTTCCAATTTTATAAGATTTTCATCAACAGGGGTGTCAATATCAAAAAGGGTATAAAAAAGACGGTTTGTAAACAACTCAACTTTCTCTTTTAAAGCATACCTAAGATTTGGCTGCTTCTTATGTTGTTGAATTTTTTTTATTATTGATTGATGGTCCATTTGCTTTTAATTTCAAAATCAAAATTAACTATATTTTTAAAAGGAGTTTATTCCATTTGGTTAACTTTAGCTTAAAATAACCACAGTTAGGTCGTATGCAAAACCCAATAATTACTAAAGAAGTATTTCATTTTTTGAAGGATTTGGAAAAAAACAATACCCGGGAATGGTTTGCTGAGAACAAAGCCCGGTTCAAAAACCTTGAAACAGATGTCAAGGCCTTCTTTGCTGTTGTAATGGAAAACATGAAGCAGCATGATGAAATAGAAAAGATGAAAATGTTCCGTATTTATAGGGATGTTCGTTTCTCCAAGGACAAGAGCCCTTATAAATCGCATCTTGCTGGTTCATTTGCTAGGGCAGGAGCACGGCATAGGGGCGGTTATTATTTGCATTTAAAACCAGGGGATAGTTTTATTGCAACGGGTTTTTGGGGACCTAATAAAGAAGATTTATTACGTATTCGCAAGGAGTTGGAGTTGGATGCTGAAGAATTCAAAAAAGTGATTTATGACAAGAAATTTAAAAAATTCTGGAGCGACTTGGTAGGTGATGAAGTCAAAACCGCACCAAAAGGATTTAGTAAGGAACATCCCAATATTGACTTGATAAAAAAGAAACAATACATTTTTGTTCGCAAATTCTCTGATAAGGAAGTGCTTTCAAAAGATTTCGCAAGGTCGGTCGATGAATCTTTTAAAGCTATTAGGCCTTATTTTGATTTGATGAGCGACATTCTCACAACAAACTTAAACGGAGAATCATTACTGGACTAAAGGATGGAGCTCGAAAATCTGGATTTGGTTTTTAATTCTTTCGATGACCATATTCATCATGCGTTTGTTCAAAGCTGAAGAATTCTTTATATAAATCTCGTATTCTTCGACTGTAAACTGACCTATAATCATTCCTTTTAACGAGTTCCTGAATTTTATGTCTTTCTGAATAGCATTTTCTATGTAACCCAACTGATTTTCAATGCTTAATTCGTAATATTTGTTCTTATGTTTGGTAATATAATTTTGAAATGAAGCAGCCAATAAATGGTCTTGTAGCTTAATGATAGGTCTTAATGTTCTGTTTTGAAATTGCTCTTCAAAACTCATGGATGGGTTGACTTTGGCCGATAAAATTTGTGGACGAATTTGCAGAAGACTCTGGGATCTATCGCTCATGGCAGGAAGTTTTATTAAAGGTAATTGTTTAAGTATTCCTTTAAAACCTCTTTGATTTATAGTTTTTAACGAGGTTATGAACATTGACCTATTTGAAAGATTTAATCAATGGATAATAAAAATAATAAGCAGTATGCCAATTGTCTAAACTTAAGACACAATAAAAAAAGGGCCTAAACTTAATTGTTTAGGCCCTTTTAAACTTTAAGTATCTATAAAATTAACTTTTAGCAATCTCTGCAGCTACAGCCTGCACTTCATCAAGTACTCTTAACAGGTTGCCTCCCCATAATTTTTCAATTTCAGTTTCCGTATAACCTCTTTTGATCAATTCAGCGGTAACATTCATGGTTTCGGATGCATCTGACCAGCCCTCAATACCGCCTCCGCCATCAAAATCGGAACTAATGCCAACATGGTCAATGCCTATTAATTTCACAATGTGGTCAATGTGATCTACGAAATCGGCAACGTTTACACTTTCGGGAACATCTTTTCTACCCTTAACCAAATCCTTACCAATTTTTGTAACCTTTGGATAATTTTCCATGAAGGCTTCTTTTTGGGCATCGCTTAAACCTGAAAATTGAGATCTATCATACCAATCAATTTCAAGGGAATCGGCAACTTGGGAATAAACACTTTTCATATATGCAGATAAAGTATTACTCTTTTCTGTATTCAGATAAGAAGTAAAAGCAACAGTTTGGACAACCCCACCATTTTCCTTCAACATTTTCAGTTGGTCATTATCCAAATTTCTGCTATGATTACAAAGTGCCCTTGCGGAAGAGTGGGAAGCTATAATTGGTGCTTTCGACAATTTGATCATTTGAATCATAGATTCCTTGGAAGGGTGAGAAACATCAATCATTATCCCAAGTCTATTCATCTCTTTTACAGCATCTTTACCCAATTCACTTAAACCATTATGTAACCATAGATTATCAGCTTCACCAGTGTTGGAATCGCAGAATTGGCTATGTCCATTATGCGACAATGAAATGTATCTCGCACCCAATTTATGATACTTTTCAAAACTTGATAGGTCTTCACCAATGGGGTATGCATTTTCAACCCCTATCATTGCAACTTTTTTACCTGACTTATTAATTCTTCGAACATCGTCTGAAGAAAGTGCGAGTTCAATTTTGTCTGGTGCAATTTCTTCACAAAGTCTATGAATTGCATCAAATTTGGCCATTGCATTAGCATTAGCTTTCTCATAACCTGCAGCATTCAATGAATCTTGGCCGGTATAAACAATAAGCCAAGCAACATCCAAACCACCTTCTTCCATTTTGGGAATATTGACCTGTGTCGATAGTCTTTGCGTGTAGTTGATGGAGTCTGTAAAATTCTTCACATTTATATCGTCATGAGTGTCAATTGTAATAATTTTTTCATGAATTTTTTTGATACTCTCAGCGGTGCTTAACTCTGTTTTTTTCTGGGCTTCAGAGCAAGAAAGCATAACAAGAAAGCAGGATAGATAGAAAAGATATTTCATGCGATTAATTTTTATACCTACAAATAAAGCAATTTGACAACAAAATAAGCCCATTCGAAAACAAATTATTGTACATGGTGCTATTAATGGTCAGCTTTAAACAGTTTTAATGGCGTTCCATATTGATGCCCGACTAATAAAATGCAGAGCAACGAAAAAAAAGCAATAATAAATTTAACCAAATTCCCCCAGTAACTTGAAAGCAAATAAATTACTTTCTCACTTATCTCAGATGGAATCCATGCTGAACGAATATTCCTTTGAAGAGTTAACTTCGGATGAAGGTTCCCATTTGAAGAAAACCTTTATTGCCTTCAAAAAATGCTTGGATCATATGATTTTTAAGCCAGCTACAACCACTACTCGAGAAAATTACGCAGCGGTTGGCAATCAAGCAGTGCTTTCTAAAGAGCCAATGGGAAACAAAACAACCACAAATTCCACAATGCTTATTGCGAAAGTGAGTCACGAAATTAGAACGCCACTTAATGGAATCATAGGGTTTACGGATCTCTTGAAAGAAGATGGATTATCAAAAGGGCAATTATCCAAAATTAATGCTATTCAATCAGCTTCAAATTCATTAATGGAAATCATTAATGAATTATTGGATTATTCCAAACTTTCATCTGGGCTTGGAAGCTTTGAGAGCAACAACTTCCATTTTCAGAATGTAGTTAATGATGTTGTGTATTTATGTAACACATTGATTACTAGAAAAGAGGTGAAACTAAAAACACAAATCGATTCAAATATTCCAAAGATATTGTTGGGGGATCCTTCTAAGCTTTCCCAGGTATTAATCAATCTTTTGGGAAATTCCATAAAGTTTGTTGAAAAGGGGGAGATATCATTGAATATTAAAATCAAAAAAAGGGACCAGGACAGCGTTGGTCTTGAATTCATGATCAAGGATACGGGAATAGGGATCTCAGAGAATAATTTAAAACACATTTTTGACCCCTTTAAGCAAGCCGACCAAAGCACATTTGCCCATTATGGTGGTTCAGGGCTGGGTTTAAGTATTGTAAAACAGATAATTGAAAGAAGCAAAGGGGAAATCACAGTCTCCAGCGAGTTAGGAGTGGGAACAACATTCAAGTTTTTTCTCCCCTATGAAATTAGTAAAGACAAGGATATGGTAAAAAAAGAGGAAAGTACTTTTAGTTTAGATGAAGGCATAAAACAAGTGAGAGACATGAATATTCTAGTGTTTGAAGATAATTCTCTCAACCAAAAACTAATCGAGACAAGACTAAGAAGTTGGGGGTGTGAAACTTTTATCACTGCCAATGCCTATACCGGTATGTATATTTTAGAAAACCATGCAATTGATATTGTTCTTATGGATCTAAGAATGCCTGGGAAAAACGGTTTTGAAGTTACAGAAATGATAAGGAAAAACGATAATCTTAAGATTAAACAGGTTCCAGTTATTGCACTGACAGCAGATTTTACAGCTCAAAACAAGGAACAATGTGAGGAGCATGGATTAAACGATTTTATTTTAAAACCCTATTCCCCTGAAGAATTACTCTCAAAATTAATAAACAATAGAATTAGTGAATCAAGCTCAATACTTGAATCAGTATCAAGATTGGTTTATGGTAATACACCAAAAATTGATCTGACAGGTTTGTTAGACGATTGTATGGGTGAGTATGAATTATTGGAAAATCTCATTTCATTATTCAAGCAAAATGCGCTGGAGTTCATTGGTGCTTGCAGCATTCATCTAAAAAACAAAGACTATGAAGGTTTTGGTTTTGCTTCACACAAGATTAAGTCAGGTTTGGCAATGTTGAAGACAAATTCATTATTGTCAATTGTCGAGAAGATGCATGAATATGGAAAAAGCGGCACTGGTTTGGAGGAATTGGAAAAACTCTATATGGCTCCAACTTGAATAACATGATATTTTACAATAGTGAC
>CAZYQR010000145.1:0-7053 GCA_964649755.1 uncultured Maribacter sp.
GTTTTAAAGCTGATTTATGATTCTAGTCTTTAAACATTTCTTCTACAAAAACTAAGTGGGTCTTTCATTATGGCCTTTCATATTTTTAAAGAATGATGCCTTGAAAGATGATATATTTCTTATAAACCATGAGAAAATACACCTTGAACAGCAGAAAGAATTATTGATTGTTGCTTTCTACATTATCTATATTATGGAATGGATGGTGAGGTCAATATATTATTTTGATACTTATAAAGCCTATCAGAATATTAGTTTTGAACGTGAAGCATATCAGAATGAAAAAGACTTGGATTATATTAAGAAGCGCTCGGCTTTCAGCTTTATTAAATATCTTTGGCACTGAATATCTAGAAAGTGCACACTGAAAATCAAAAAGTAAACCTCCCTCTCTTAGAAGAAAAAAAAGTATCGCTCTTTATCAAAAGAGAAGATAAAATTCATCCATTGATTTCGGGGAATAAGTATCGCAAACTAAAGTACAATATTAAAAAGGCCAAAATTGTGCAATATCAGACGTTATTGACTTTTGGAGGGGCTTTTTCTAACCACATTCTGGCTACGGCTTGTGCTGCCCATGAAAATGGTCTAAAGAGTGTAGGTATTATACGTGGTGAGGAATTGGCTTTTAAATGGAAGGATAATCCGACTTTGTTAAAGGCGACAGCGCTTGGAATGAAGCTTAAGTTTGTTTCAAGATTAGATTACAGGAATAAGCATTCAGATGAATTTATAGAGCAGCTCAAAGCAGAATATGGGCGTTTTTATTTGCTTCCCGAAGGTGGTACAAATGATTTGGCCATCAAGGGTTGTGAAGAGATTTTAATGGCGGAAGATGCGGACTTTAATGCTGTTTGTTGCAGTGTTGGAACTGGTGGAACCATCGCTGGAATAATCAATTCTGTATCTTTAAAGCAAAAAGTTATGGGGTTCCCAGCGTTAAAAGGGGATTTTTTAAAAGAAGATATTTGTAAATTTGCGAACAACGACCAATGGAATTTGCAATTGGATTATCATTTTGGAGGTTATGGTAAAGTCTCGGCCGAGCTCATAAATTTTATAAATGATTTCAAGAAAGAAACCCAAATACCTCTTGATCCGATTTACACCGGTAAAATGATGTTCGGAATTTTGGACATGGTCGAAAAAGATAAATTTGAACCAAATACTAAAATATTGGCAATTCATACAGGGGGATTGCAGGGAATATTAGGAATGAACAAAATATTAAAAAACAAAAACCTACCATTGATAGATTTATGATAAAAAGACTCATAATAGTTGCGCTTTTAGGTGTTGTATTTATTGGCTGTAAAGCCAAGAAGCAAACAACCTATTCCAAAGGTTCCAAACAAAAAACGGTAGCCGTCAAAAAAGGGAGCACCCATAAAAAATATGAATCAAAAGGACTTTATCCACTTCCTGAGGACACGGGAAAGTTTAAAAGATTCACGATTTCATCGGTTGATGAGTATATCACAACGTTTTCAGAAATTGCCCAATATGAAATGAAGGCCTATGGCATTCCTGCCAGTATAACTTTGGCTCAAGGCCTGTTGGAAAGTGGTTTGGGCAAGGGCAAGTTGGCTGTAAAGACCAATAATCATTTTGGAATAAAATGCCATACTGGTTGGCAAGGCGATTATGATTTTCATGACGATGATGAAAAAGGGGAATGTTTTAGAAAATATAACCATCCCATGTATTCGTATCGCGATCATAGCGAATTTTTGTCAACACGTGCGCGATATGCCTTTTTGTTCGACTATAGAGCCAATGACTATAAAAGATGGGCCAAAGGTTTACGTAAAGCAGGTTATGCCACTGATAAAAAATATCCGCAAAAACTGATATACCTTATTGAAAAACATCAATTGCACAAGTTTGATAAGGGTGTTAAGTTAAATAGCTCAATTGCCAATGCCGAACCTAAAAGGTATGAAAGCAAAGTGCATGTGGTCCAGAAAGGAGATACTCTGTATTCAATTTCGAGAAGATATTTTATCTCTGTGGATGAGATAAAGAGAATAAATAATATGAATTCCAATACCTTAGCCATAGGGCAAGAGGTTACCGTAAAGACCGAATTATCCAAAAAATAAGAATGATCTATCAAAGAAGTAGTGCCTTATTTGCTGAGGCCAAAAAATATATTCCTGGAGGTGTAAATTCTCCCGTTCGTGCATTTAAGGCTGTAGGAGGTGACCCCATTTTTGTAAAAAGTGCCAAAGGGGCTTATTTGTATGATGAAGACGGAAACAAGCTAATAGATTATATCGCTTCATGGGGCCCATTGATTTTGGGTCATGCCTACGAACCCGTAATCAATGCGGTTATTGAAAAGGCCAAGAAAGGCACTTCATTTGGCATGCCCACTGAGATTGAGACAGAACTTGCCAAGCTTGCGGTTTCAATGGTGCCTAATATTGATAAGATTCGATTTGTGAACAGTGGTACTGAAGCTTGTATGAGTGCGGTACGTTTGGCACGGGGTTATACAGGGAATGATAAAATCATAAAATTTGCAGGCTGCTATCATGGCCATTCTGATTCCTTTTTAATTCAGGCGGGTAGTGGTGCTATAACCTTTGGTAGTCCTAATAGCCCTGGAGTTACTCAAGGTACTGCAAAAGATACCTTGTTGGCCACATATAATGATTTAGAAAGTGTGAGGAAATTGACCATTGCAAACAAAGGCGAAATCGCAGCGGTTATTATTGAACCCGTTGCAGGAAATATGGGTTGCATAATTCCTACCGAAGATTTTATTAAAGGCCTCCGGAAAATCTGCACCCAAGAGAATATCCTTTTGATATTTGATGAGGTAATGACCGGTTTCCGATTAGGAAGAGGAGGTGCCCAGGAGGTTTTAGGTGTAGATGCTGATATTGTTACGTTTGGAAAAGTAATTGGCGGCGGTCTGCCTGTAGGCGCATTTGCCGCGCGCACGGATATCATGAACCAATTGGCTCCAGATGGCCCCGTTTATCAGGCAGGGACATTAAGTGGAAACCCTTTGGCCATGAGTGCGGGTTTGGCTATGTTGACCGAATTGAATAACAATCCAGCTATATTTAGAAGTTTGGCCGATAAAACGGCTTATCTGCATAAAGGATTGGAAAAGGTGTTGTTTGAAAACGGAATTCCACATCAAATAAACCGTTTCGGGAGTATGATCTCCATTCATTTTACCGAAGAACCTGTAGTAGATTTTGAATCTTCCGCAAAAGGGAATAATGAGACCTTTAAAAAGTATTTTCATGGTATGCTTGAACAGGGTGTTTATTTGCCACCCAGTGCCTTTGAAAGTTATTTCTTGAATGATTCGCTTTCTTATGAAGATTTAGACGCAACAATAAGCGCATTAAAACTAATCGCTGAAGATTTAAAATAAAAAAAGGCGCTATTAGCGCCTTTTTTTATTCAACTTTTCCTCCCTTTGGAATGCTGTCCTTTTCCTTTTCGATGTTCCCCTCGTTTTTTATGATGCATTTCCCATTTCTCGAACTGTTCATTTGAAAGTATTTTTTTAAGTTCAGCCTTGCGGACTATTGCGGCGTCAAGACGTTCTACTTTTAGGGCATATTGTTCATTAGAAGTAAGTTTTGGCCTTTCTGAAGTATCCTTTTGAGCTTTGCGTTCTTCCATTTTGACTTTACGCTTTTTAGCGTTTTCTAAATGCAATGCTTTAATCTTGTTTTGCTGGACTTCCGTTAAATCTAAGTCCAGTGTCATTTTTTTTGTATGTAGGGTAGCCATTTGTTCAGCAGACATGTTTTTAAAGTCTGCCCTATGTCCCCTTTCACCTTTTTGTGCCATCGCTGTAAACCCTGCCATAAGCACTACTAATAAAATTACTTTTTTCATGTTATTTGTTTTATGATTTTGGTAGTAAGACTTAATGAGACTGTTTAGGTTTAATCCCTTAATTGCTTTTGTGATATTTTTAACTGATATGTTTCAATCACACCCAAAAAAAAAGAGCCTGGTTACACCAAGCCCTTTTTTCTAGGTTAAGATTTATTTGGGGTTTTTATTTAAGAACAGTAGTCTTGTCTAAGGTTACATGCTCCATACTCAATTCCGCAATTTCTTCGTTTGAATTTTTGTTTTCGAATTGGCTGTCATTGTCCATAGCATAGTATGCATATGAAGAAGCTAAAAAACAAACGAAATAAACGAGACTTTTTAATTTATATGACATAATTTGGGGTTTTTGATTCTTCATCTAAGATAGATACAGGAACGCTTCAAAAAACGCGATTGTTGCCAAATTGTTGTTTCTCGATGTGAAATGTATTAATAATGTGGTTAAGCAAATTCGTTCATCGAACATATTTGAATTTCATCCGAACAGGCTTAATTTTCACTATGACCTTAGGGATTTATTTTTCTAAATTTTAGGGAAATATTGCCAAATGTGTAACATTTTAGCTTTAACTCAGTCTTATAAGTAGAGAATTTTCATTTTTCAATTTTCGAATTAGCCTATTAATAAAGCCAATGCAATGCATTGGCTTTATTTTATTTAAGGATATTCTACTCCTATTCCTCGTCAATCGGGTTTTGAATATCATATTAACAAAAAAATAACACAAAAAGAGCGAATTACTTTCCCTCTAAATTTTATATCGAAATCATGTTCAGCTCTTAGGTATTTCATTCCCGGATTGCGAAGTTGACAATATTCTGTTTCAACTATTGCGAATTAGGTTTTTGACTTTGATAAAACACCGCTACTTCAGGTGGTTAAGAACAATAATACCTGCTTAAAACTGTTATATCTTTGCTTAGAAATTAACCTTTAGCGTTATGAATAAAAAAACAATTATACTAGGAATTACAGCGGGTATGTTTTTTGTAAACGGAATGTTTGCAATGGACCCAACAACAGAGAAAGAAAAATTTGATATTAACTCCATTACATATATAGAAGATGAGATTGAAATTGATTTAGGTTTTGATACTGCAGATTATCTTCCAGAAGATTTTGATGCCCATCAAGTCTATTTTGACTTGAATGGAGTTGATTATATAGAAGAAGATTTAGCCATCGAATGGGATACCAAAGAATATCTTCCAAAAGAATTTAATGCTTATGCTTATCCAACAGATGTGCAAAGTATTAATTTCATAGATGGGTCTGATACCATTGAAGTAGGATTTGATACTCAAAAATATCTTCCTTTAAATTTCAACGCATTTGCAAAACTATAACGAATAGTTCTAATTTTAAATTTTCTATAAAAACCTCCATATTCATGGGGGTTTTTGTTTTTAAAATAGCATTGGAACCACAAATTGGAACATTACCACTAATAACGCCACTGCGATTAAATTTAGAATGATACCAACTCTTGCCATTTGATGTACTTTGATATATCCACTGGCAAACACAATGGCATTTGGAGGTGTGGCCATAGGGAGCATAAAAGCACAGCTACTAGCTATAGTGACCGGTATCAACAAATAAAGTACGGGTATCTCTAACCCAATCGCGATTCCTGCAACGACTGGCGCCAAAACCGCTACCAAAGCAACATTGCTCATTAATTCGGTCATAAATAACATTAAGAAAATTAATAGTATTGCCGTAAACAAAATACTGATTTCACTTGATGCAATAGCATTTGCGACGAGGTCAACGATTCCGCTAACATTCATACCTTTTGCCAATGCCAAGCCTCCACCAAATAAAATTAAAATACCCCAGGCCAATTTATGGGTGTCTCCCCAAGTAATGAGAAAATCTCCTTTCTTTAGGTTATAAGGTATCGCAAATAAGGATATCGCAGCAAGTATACTTATTATGGTATCAGATAACCCAAGTTCAGGGAATACCTTATTGATGAGCGTTCTGAAAATCCATAGAAACACGGTGACACCGAATATGATTAAAACCATTTTTTCCTTGCCACTCATTGGTCCAAGTTTTTTCAGTTCTGTATTGATTACCTCTTTGGAAGCGGCAAACTTCAAATGTTTATTGGGAAACATCCATTTTACCAATACCAAGTAGCTTATCGCAATCATAGTAATAGAAAAGGGTACGCCTATCACCATCCATTTTAAAAAAGAGATTTCAATGTTATATTCATTCTCCAATAATCCTATCATAACAGAATTTGGAGGAGTGCCAATCACGGTGGCTATACCCCCAGCATTGGCCGAGAATGCAATTCCCAACATCACGCTTAAAGCAAAATTCTTTTCGTTTTTAGTGAATCCATCTGCATCATTGATCAATAATCCTATAACTGACATAGCAATGGGGAGCATCACCACAGTGCTCGCTGTATTACTGATCCACATACTTAGCGATGCCGTGGCAATCATAAATCCTAAAACAACTTTGTTGGGTGTCGTCCCAGTAATTCTGATGATATTTAATGCAATACGTTTATGGAGGTTTACTTTTTCCAAAGCCAAGGCCATTACAAATCCGCCAAAGAATAAAAAGACAATGGGGCTTCCGTAGTTTGCTCCAACATCGGCGATTGGCATAATGTCCAACAAAGGAAAAAGTATCAAGGGTAACAATGCAGTTACAGAGATGGATACAGACTCGGTAATCCACCAAACTACCATCCAAAGTGCAGTGGCTATTACAATATCTCCCTTTTCGGATACTAGGACAGTCGATAAATTGCTAAAAATAAAAAAGAGGATTGGTCCCAAGAAAAGACCCAATTTACGGCCGAGGTTCATATAAATATATTAGTCCCCTAAGCTATGATTTTTCTTTTAAAAAATAATGGATAGTTGAAATGAAATCACTTTAAACAATCCAAAAAAGGATGAACACCAACGAACTAATTAGTTGCTCTAATGGGATATGTACCAAATCCAGTATGATATAGATTGTAGTCCTTGGTAGCTATTTAAATTTGGAACAGATTTAAGATTTTAAATGAACTGCTTTTGAATCACCGTCAACCACAACCTTTATCAAATCATGTTTTGAAAGGGCTTTCATAGATTTATCCCATTTCTTACCACTTAGACCTGCTTGGCTTTTTAGATCAGCCAAAGCCATTTGGCCTTCCGGTTTTA
>CAZYQR010000146.1:0-7052 GCA_964649755.1 uncultured Maribacter sp.
CGGAACCATACTTCCAAAGGTTACGAAGAATTTCTCAAATGGGTCTGTCCTATTTAGTATATCCGGGTGCCCACCATACCCGTTTTCACCATGCTCTTGGAAGCATGCATTTAATGCTCAAAGCGATACAAGTACTTCGTTTTAAGGAGGTTGAGATTTCTAAGGAAGAGGAGGAGGGGCTACTTATCGCCATTTTATTACACGATATTGGTCACGGTCCTTTTTCGCATGCCATGGAAAATAGTATTGTTGAAGGTATTTCACACGAGCATATATCCCTGTTGTTCATGAAGGAACTTAACCGAAGGTTTAACGGAAGTTTAACGCTTGCTATTGAAATATTTCAAGGTAAATACCCCAAAAAGTTTTTAAACCAGCTTATATCCAGTCAACTTGATATGGACAGGCTGGATTATTTGAAAAGAGATAGCTTTTATACAGGAGTGGCCGAAGGAGGCATTAATGCGGAACGTTTGATTACCATGCTCAATGTTGTTAATAATGAACTGGTTGTTGAAGAAAAAGGAATCTACTCGGTAGAGAAATTTCTAATGGCCAGACGTTTTATGTATTGGCAGGTGTATCTACATAAGACCGGATTAGTGGCCGAACAATTATTGATTCGTATTTTGAAACGGGCTAAACAACTCATTGCTATAGGTGTGCCTTTAGAATGTAGTAAAGCTCTTCTTTTTTTTATGAAAAACAAGATTGAAAAAACCAATTTTGATACAGAAACCTTAGAAAGATTCTCACAACTTGATGATATAGATATTCTCGCAGCTCTAAAGAAATGGCAGTATCACGATGATTTTGTGCTTTCAAAATTGTGCGGAATGATAATTCACCGAAAATTGTTGACCATCAAAATGAAAAGTAAGCCAATTGCCATTGATAAGCTTGATGAGGAATTTAAAGCATTCAAAAAACTCCACGGTCTCTCTAATGAGGAAACCGGGTTTTTCGTTTTTAAAGGGGAAATAGAGAACAGAGCTTATAATCTTGAAAAACAGAATATTAATATCTTAAAAAAGGATGGTAAATTGAAGGATGTGGCCAAGGCTTCAGATCACCTGAATTTAAAGACGCTATCTAAAAAGGTTACCAAATATTATATCTGTTACCCCAAAGAATCTGTTTAACTATTTTTCTTACTTTTGTGCCCATGGTATTTACAGCAGGTCAGATTGCGGGTATATTAGAAGGCGAAGTCGAGGGGAATCCAGAGATAGCCGTTCATAAGCTTGCTAAAATAGAAGAGGGTGAAATAGGTTCTTTAACCTTTTTGGCCAACCCCAAATACACCGCGCATATCTATACCACAAAGGCATCTGTTACTATTGTTAATAAAGATTTTGTACCTGAACAGGAGATAACTACAACAATGATAAAGGTAGATGACGCCTATGAATCATTTTCAAAACTGTTGGAATATTATAATCAGGTAAAAAACACTAAAGTAGGTATTGAATCTCCAGTGTTTACCGCTGATGATGCAGTATATGGTGAGAACTTTTATCTAGGGGCTTTTTCATACTTGGGTAATAGTGTGGTCATTGGTGATAATGTAAAAATTTACCCCAATGTATATGTTGGTGATAATGTGAAAATAGATGATAATGTCATCGTTTTTGCAGGAGCCAAGATTTATTCTGAAACTGTGATTGGCAAGAATTGTATTATTCATAGTGGAGTTATCATTGGAGCAGATGGTTTTGGCTATACCCCGAATAAGGAAGGTGAATTCAGTAGGGTTCCCCAGACCGGTAACGTTATTTTGGAAGATAATGTGGATATAGGTGCTGGTACGACCATTGATAGAGCTACTTTAGGTTCCACAATTTTACATAGAGGGGTAAAGCTCGATAATCAAATACAAATTGCACATAATGTTGAGATTGGCGAACACACTATTATTGCAGCTCAAACTGGCATTGCAGGCTCTACTAAAATCGGCAAAAGGTGTATGATTGGTGGTCAAGTGGGAATTGTAGGTCATATTACTATCGGTGATAATGTAAAAATACAGGCCCAATCTGGTATTGGAAGAAACATTAAGGACAATGAAGTCTTGCAAGGGTCACCTGCTCTAAATTATGGTGATTATAATAAGTCTTATGTTCATTTTAAGAACTTACCTAAGATTGTAAACAAAATTGACAAACTGGAAAAAAAAATTGACAGTGACCAAAACAAATAATAAACAAAGAACCATTGCGAAAGAAGTTACGCTTATCGGCGTTGGCTTACACACTGGTGAAAATGTAACATTAAAGTTTACTCCGGCACCCGAAAATCACGGCTATGCTTTTAAACGGGTGGATCTAGAAGGTAAGCCCATAATAGAGGCAGATGCCAATTATGTTATAAATACCCAAAGAGGAACTAATTTAGAGAAACGTGGAGTCAAAATCCAAACCTCCGAGCATGTTTTGGCGGCTTTGGTGGGCTTGGAGATTGATAATGTTTTAATTGAGTTGGATTCCCCGGAGCCACCAATTATGGACGGGTCATCCAAATTTTTTGTTGAGGCTCTTGAAGAAGCGGGAATCGTTGAGCAGGATGTTGAGCGCGAAGAATATGTTGTCAAGGATGTTATTTCCTATAAGGATGATGCAACAGGTAGTGAGATCACCGTAATTCCTTCTGATACATACCAAATAACTTCGATGGTAGATTTTGGAACAAAGGTTTTAGGCACGCAAAATGCGACATTGGAGAAAATATCAGATTTTAAAACCGAGATTGCTGATGCCCGTACGTTTAGTTTTTTGCATGAATTGGAAATGTTGTTGGAAAATGGATTGATTAAAGGAGGTGACTTGAACAATGCCATCGTATACGTAGATAAGGAAATCTCTGAGGAAACAATGAGAAAATTAGAGAAGGCTTTTCATAAGAAGAAGCTTTCAGTAAAACCTAACGGAATTCTGGATAATCTGACCTTGCATCAGCCGAATGAAGCCGCAAGGCATAAGTTATTGGACGTTATTGGCGATTTAGCCTTGACAGGTACACGAATACGAGGTAAGGTAATTGCAAACAAACCTGGACATTTTATAAATACGCAGTTTGCGAAAAAATTGGCCAAGATCATTAAGTTAGAAAAAAAGAACAACATTCCTAAATATGACCTTAGTCAGCCACCTTTGATGGATATTCATAAAATTATGGCGATGTTACCCCACAGGCCGCCTTTTTTAATGATAGACAGAATCATTGAGATTTCGGAGAAGCATGTGGTTGGTATGAAGAATGTAACTATGAACGAACCATTCTTTGTGGGTCACTTTCCCGGAGCCCCTGTGATGCCTGGTGTTTTACAGGTTGAAGCCATGGCTCAAACCGGTGGAATATTGGTGTTGAGTACCGTTCCAGATCCCGAAAACTACTTGACTTTATTCATGAAAATTGATAAAGTGAAATTTAGGCAAAATGTATTGCCCGGCGACACTTTGATTTTCCATTGTAGCTTAATAACTCCAATTCGTAGGGGCATATGTCATATGCAAGCTTATGCTTATGCCAATGATAAATTGGTGAGCGAGGCGGAAATGATGGCGCAAATCGTAAAAAGAACCTAGTATGAATCAACCGCTTGCGTATATACACCCTGGAGCAAAAATTGCCAAGAATGTAGTTGTAGAACCTTTTACTACAATACATAATAATGTTATAATTGGCGATGGCACCTGGATTGGCTCTAGTGTAACCATTATGGAAGGCGCACGAATTGGAAAGAACTGCAATATTTACCCTGGTGCTGTTATCTCTGCACCACCGCAGGATTTGAAATATGAGGGAGAAGATACAACCGTAACCATAGGTAACAATACGACTATTCGTGAGTGTGCAACTATTCACAAAGGCACATCAGATCGTATGAAGACGGTGATAGGTAAAAATTGTCTCATTATGGCTTATTGCCATATTGCCCATGATTGCCATGTAGGGAATAATTGTATATTTTCGAATAACTCAACCTTAGCGGGCCACGTAACCATTGGGGATAATGTTATTTTGGCAGGATTGGTTGCCGTACATCAATTTGTATCCATTGGGAGTCATGCTTTTGTAACCGGAGGTTCTTTGGTACGTAAAGATGTGCCACCTTACGTAAAAGCAGCGCGTGAGCCATTGTCCTACGTGGGTATCAATTCAATAGGATTAAGAAGAAGGGGATATAGTTCGGATAAGATTCGTGAAATACAAAATATTTACCGCATACTTTATCAAAAGCAATATAATAATACCCAGGCTGTACAAATTATTGAGGCCGAAATGGAGGCAACGCCTGAAAGAGATGAAATCCTTCAATTTATCAGGGATTCGCAACGCGGTATTATGAAGGGCTATTTTAGTACTAATTAATTTAATATATGGCATCTACATCAGATATTAGAAAAGGATTGTGCATCAAGTACAACCATGATATATTTAAAATAATAGAGTTTTTACATGTAAAGCCAGGTAAAGGCCCGGCTTTTGTAAGGACTAAGCTTAAAAGCGTCACCACAGGCAAGGTGATAGACAATACCTTTTCATCTGGCCATAAGATTGATGATGTTCGCGTTGAAACCCGATCATATCAATTTCTTTATGCGGAAGGTGATACCTTTCACTTTATGAATACTGATGATTACAATCAGATATCATTACAAAAAAGTTCTTTGGATGCTGCAGATTTATTGAAGGAAGGTGTAATTGTCACCATTTTATTCAATACCGAGGATAGTATGCCTTTGTCGGTTGACATGCCAGCTAGTGTTGTGTTGGAAGTTACCCACGCAGAACCTGGTGTTAAAGGTAATACGGCCACCAATGCGACTAAACCAGCTACCGTTGAGACTGGAGCTAGGGTCAATGTTCCTCTTTTTATAAATGAAGGTGATAAAATAAAAATTGATACTGAGAAGTGTAATTATATGGAAAGAGTAAAAGATTAATACTACTAGTTCGTACAATTCCTTTTATAACTATGATATTTCCTAATCCATATACCTTAGAACAAATAGCCACAATTATAGGGTGCACCTATGTTGGGTCTAATGATTTTCCGGTTTTGGGAATGAATGAGATTCACGTAGTGCAAAAAGGGGAAATTGTTTTTGTTGATCATCCTAAATATTATGACAAGGCTCTGAATTCCAATGCTTCGGTTATTTTGATCAATAAAGATGTAGCATGTCCAGAAGGTAAGGCCTTACTTATCTCTGATGATCCCTTTAGGGATTTCAATAAAATTTCCAAGTTCTTCCGGCCTTTCGAAAAATGTAAAAACTTAATTTCAAGTTCAGCTAAGATAGGTCAAGACACTGTAATTCAGCCAAATGTGTTTTTAGGAAATAATGTTTCAATTGGCGATGGTTGTCTTATTCATTCCAATGTTTCCATATATGATAATTGCATTATAGGGGATAATGTGATCATTCATTCCGGTTCTGTTTTAGGCGCTGATGCCTTTTATTATAAGAACAGGGCAGAAGGCTATGATAAACTAATTTCTTGCGGAAGGGTAGTTTTAGAGGATAATGTAGAAATTGGTTCGCTTTGCACAATTGATAAAGGGGTAACAGGGGATACCACAATTAAGAGAGGAACAAAATTGGACAATCAAGTACAGGTAGGACATGACACCATTATCGGAGAAAAGTGTTTGATTGCTTCTCAAACCGGTATTGCTGGTTGCGTAGTTATTGAAGATGAGGTGACTATTTGGGGACAAGTAGGTATTATTAGTGGAATTACCATAGGCAAGAAAGCAACAATTTTGGCCCAATCGGGCATTGGCAAATCTCTTGAGGGTGGAAAAAAATATTTGGGAAGCCCTGCAGAAGAAGCCCGACAAAAAATACGCGAAATGTATTATATAAAGAAAATTCCCGCCATTCTAAAGAATAGCAAAAAAAAATAAATCAAAGAATTCTAAAATTCCATTGCAAATCATATTTTTGTGAAGCAAAATTAAATCTATTCATATATGAGCGTACTAGTCAATAAAAACTCCAAAATAATAGTTCAAGGATTTACGGGAAGTGAAGGAACTTTTCATGCAGGGCAAATGATTGAATATGGCACCAATGTTGTTGGTGGTGTAACTCCTGGTAAAGGAGGACAAGAACACTTGGGGAAGCCTGTTTTTAATACAGTTGAGGATGCGGTTGAAAAAGTTGGTGCTGACACAACCATTATTTTTGTACCACCAGCTTTTGCAGCAGATGCCATTATGGAAGCAGCTAGTGCTGGAATAAAAGTAATTATCACAATAACGGAAGGGATTCCAATTGCCGATATGGTAAAGGTTTCGGAATATATTAAAGATAAGGATTGCCGATTGATAGGTCCAAATTGCCCAGGCGTTATTACACCTGGCGAGGCCAAAGTAGGAATTATGCCAGGGTTTGTATTCAAAAAAGGAAATGTTGGTATAGTATCAAAATCAGGAACTTTAACCTATGAAGCTGCCGATCAAGTTGTTCGACAAGGATTGGGTATAACAACTGCAATTGGAATTGGTGGTGACCCGATTATCGGAACCACTACAAAACAAGCCGTTGAACTTTTAATCAATGACCCTGAGACCGAATGTGTTGTCATGATTGGTGAGATTGGTGGTCAATTAGAGGCTGATGCCGCGAAATGGTATAAAGAGAGTGGTAGTAAAAAACCAATCGTAGGTTTCATCGCTGGTGAAACTGCACCAGCTGGTAGGACCATGGGGCATGCAGGTGCTATTGTAGGCGGTAGTGACGATACTGCGCAAGCTAAGAAAAGAATTATGAAGGATTGCGGAATTTACGTGGTTGATTCTCCCGCTGAAATAGGTATTAAGGTAAAAGAGGTAATGGGATAATTACCTATTAATAAATCCATAAAACAATTCCCGATGGTTCTGTATTTTGTTCAGGATTTTCGGGTTTTTTTTCGACTTTGCATAAACATAAACTATATTTGATAATCAACCGAATAAAGTAATAAACAAATGAAATTGGTAGAAGGAAAAAACGTTATTATAACGGGAGCAAGTAGAGGAATAGGGAAGGGTATCGCAC
>CAZYQR010000147.1:0-6921 GCA_964649755.1 uncultured Maribacter sp.
AAAAAACTAGGGATTCATCGAAATCCACGGTATTTAATCTAATTAATAGAGAGTCTCCTTTTTCGAGGTAAACATATTGGTATTCCGGAGCATGATTAAAATGATAAAGCCCATCCTCAATTGAATCTAACTTAAAAGAAAACATTTTGTTTTTGTCCAGGGAAGAGGAATCTATTACAACATCGCCCTTTAAAAGGACTACATGTTTGCTGGTTGGGTTGACAATTTCCCCGCTGAAAAAAACGTTGGGAGAACTTTTTTCGCTTTCATTACAACCTGCCAATATGAAAAGAAATAGATAAAGTAATTTTTTATTCATATAAACATATCTAGTATGTACAAAGCAAAATTAAGCATCCCATATAGTCTATCCTGTTAATTGCGAGTTAAAAATTCTGCTGTTACGTTAAGATATTCCTAGGATTTAGGTGCAAAGTTTATTGGTCTAGAGATATTAATTTGACTATTTTTGCACGAATTTTAAAAAAGGCGACTATGCTATCGGTTTCAAATTTATCAGTACAATTTGGTAAACGTATTTTGTTTGATGAAGTAAATGTTTCGTTTACCCAAGGAAACTGTTATGGGGTAATAGGCGCGAATGGTGCTGGCAAAAGTACCTTTCTAAAGATTTTATCGGGTCAGACAGACGCGACTTCAGGTCATGTTCACTTGGAGCCTGGTAAGCGTATGTCAATCTTAGAGCAAAATCACAACGCCTATGATGAAAGCACAGTGTTAGAGACTGTCGTAATGGGTAACAAACCCTTATTCGCTATTAAGAATGAGATTGATACCTTATATGCCGACTATACCGATGCAAATGCTGATAAAATAGGGGAGCTTCAGGTGCAATTTGAAGAAATGAATGGCTGGAATGCCGATAGCAATGCTGCAGCATTATTGTCAAATTTAGGAATTCGTGAAGAATCACATTATACGTTAATGGCCGATTTGGATTCAAAATTAAAAGTAAGAGTCTTACTTGCCCAAGCTTTATTTGGCAATCCAGACGTGTTGATAATGGATGAGCCTACCAATGATCTGGATTACGAAACCATTACTTGGTTAGAGAATTTTTTAGCAGATTATGAAAATACCGTAATCGTAGTTTCCCATGACCGTCACTTCCTTGATGCGGTCTGTACGCACATTGCGGATATCGATTTTGGTAAAATGAACTTGTTCTCGGGTAACTATACGTTTTGGTATGAAAGTAGCCAATTGGCCGCCCGCCAAAGAGCTCAACAGAATAAGAAATCTGAGGAGAAAGCAAAGGAATTACAGGAATTCATCATGCGATTTAGTGCCAACGTTGCGAAAAGTAAGCAAGCCACTTCACGTAAAAAAATGCTTTCCAAATTAAGGATCGAAGACATAAAACCTTCAAGTAGAAGATATCCTGCATTGATTTTTGACCGTGAGCGTGTAGCGGGAGATCAAATCTTGAATATTGAAGGACTAACTGCTACTTCCGAGGATGGGGATTTATTGTTTCAAAATGTGAATATTAATTTGTCAAAAGGGGATAAGGTGGCCATACTTTCCAAGGATTCTAGGGCAACATCAGCCTTTTACGAAATATTGAATGGTAATAAAAAGCAAGATAACGGCAAGTTCCAATGGGGTGTTACAACAAACCAATCTTACCTGCCTGCTGATAATGCGTCATTCTTCAGTGATGACATTAATCTTGTGGATTGGTTACGCCAATGGGCAAAGACAGAGGAAGAGCGTGAAGAAGTTTATATAAGGGGGTTTTTAGGGAAAATGCTATTTAGTGGGGAGGAAGCCTTGAAAAAATGTACAGTACTATCCGGAGGTGAAAAAGTGCGCTGTATGCTAAGTAGAATGATGATGCTAAGGGCCAATGTTTTAATGCTGGATGAACCTACAAATCACCTTGATCTTGAGAGTATTACGGCCTTCAACAATTCGTTGAAAAATTTCAAAGGAACTGTACTGTTTACCACCCATGATCATGAATTTGCCCAAACCGTTGCAGATCGTATCATAGAATTGACTCCTAAAGGCAACATTGACAGATATTTAACGTTTGATGAATATATGTCAGATAAGACTTTAAAGGAGCAACGTAAGAAGATGTACGCGGTGCCAGTATAGTTTTATCGCCCCAAATGCTTACATTATGAAAACCTACAGCATTATTTATGCACTTTTGGCATTGGTGGTCGTTGGTTGTAGTGAATCAAGCGAATCCCAACCTATCGAAGAAATCGCAGAAAAAGAGAATTTTTTTACTGCTGATTATATCCTGTTGCAAGAAAGCAATGGTGTTCTATCTACCCAGCTTCTCAAAAGCAGTGAGACTAGGATTGATTTAAGTCCAGCAGAAAGTACATTTTCCAATGTGCCTTTTTCCGATGTTTTATTCTTGAAAGAATCGATTTTTGCGAATTATACGAAATTGACGGATTGCAGCGGACAAGTGACCGTTCATGATTTTAGTGATGATACATCAAATATTATAGCTGTTTTTGATGATTTGGTCGAGTGTAACTTATCGGTAACATCAATTACCGTTGAAGGTAACATGCTGTATATTTCTTACGTCTTGGAAGAGACTTCCAAAATCAATAAATATTATGTACGGGCTATTGATCTATCTGTCTTAGAAGATAATATTGTAGACGTAGCATTAGATAAAAAGCCTTTGCAGATGGTTTTCACAAGTGGTAAATTATTTGTATTGACCATTGATTTGGAAATTACTGATGAGTATTCACTTACAGTAATCGACGGTGCAAGTACTACTGTCATTCATGAAATTGACCTGGGGTATGATGTTGAACAGATTTTCTCGGATGCAAATCAGAATATGATAATTTCTTATCAAGAGTTGCATACGGTTTTAAATGCAACTACTATGGGTGTTCAGTACATTGGTTATGAAGATGGTAAGGAGCCCATGTTCTATGATTCCAAATTCAATTGTTTTGATGATCAAGGTAGACTATTCTATAAAAGACCAAATGATGAAGCTGTACACTTAAATATTCCCGCCATTTATGATTTTGCCAATAACTTGGCAATCTTGTATTTCTACGAAAATTTCTTGACGGCATCGCAATTAGAATTTGAGTATAAAATAGGGGATACTACGATGGTAAGTTATGATGACACAAATAGTATAATGCTTGTGGGTTACCAAAAATTAGATGATGAAAGTAAAGGCGGACTTTTGAGAATACAACTAGAGCCAACACCAGAGTTATTGGATAATCTTGATTTAGACGGAGTTCCTTACCAAATATTTTATCAAAATTAATTCATAAAGGAGTTAAGCATTAAAGTACTTGCTTTTCCTCAGTCACAAAAATCCTATTGATTTCTTCATGAATATTGATAGTATCCTCTTCCTTTTTTTTATTCGGTCCAAAGCTTTTGCTAAATTTATTCTCTCTAATAGCATAATTTCTTTAGTGATTGTTCTCAATTTTAAACAAATTAAAAATTTATAAGTTTCGGAGGGTTGTATAGCATAAGTTAATATTTTGTTAAGATCTATGAACTACACTATTTAAAAGGCCTCCGAACAGGTTTATATTGTATATTGTCGATCATTCGATACCTTTTATCGGATTATATTATCAAGCCCTTTTAATTGAACCTATATGAAATGTTATGTCCCCCAGGTGGCTTTGCTCACCCTTTTTTTGACCCTTTTTGCTTCGGCCCAAGACCGTTTTTCAACTTCAGATACTAAATTTCTTTCAATGGATATTGAAAAATCCATTATTTCAAATACCGAAAATTCAGAGAACCATACTACCTTATTGGCAGCAATGAAAGCCGCAGATTTGGACAAGGTTTTAAGTTATGATGGCCCCTTTACGGTATTTGCCCCATCCGATATAGCTTTTGAAGCGTTATTTTCAAATACTTCCTTTGACCCAATGGATCCGGAGAATAAGGAGGAATTACAAGCGATTTTAAGATACCATATAATTGCAGGTAAGTTTACCGCTTCAAAAATCTTGAAAGCTATGTGCAGTGGCGAAGGTAAAGCCGTGTTTACTACTGTTCAAGGAGAGATGCTTACTGCTACCATGAGCGGTATTGATATTATTTTGACCGACAATTTTGGAAATTCGGCTAAGATAATTGCTGCAGATGCTAACCAATGTAATGGGGTCATGCACGCAATAGACAGTGTTATCTTACCAAAAAGAACTAGTTTTTTACCTTAGTTTGGCATCTAATTCGTTTTCGTACTTCTGCTGAAGTTTTGACATTATTTTATCTATCTGCTTATCTGTAAGCGTGCTTTTGTCATCTTGTAAAGTAAAACTAACCGCATACGATTTCTTGCCTTCTGGTAATTTGTCGCCTGTGTAGACATCGAATAGATTCACTTTTTTCAATAGATTTCTTTCCGTTTGAAATGCAATATCATGAACTGTCTTAAAACTGACGGAATTATCCAAGAGTAAAGCGAAATCCCTTTTAACTTCAGGATATTTAGGAATAGCCTTGAACTTCACCTCCGTTTTTGGAACCAAATCAATGATAATATCCCAATTAAAATCAGCAAACAAGACCTCTTGTTTCACATCAAATTTTTTGACCAGGGATTTATTAACGACTCCAAAATCGACAATTTTCTTTTTATTGGAAACCAATGTAAGTCCTTCAGAATATAATGTTCCTTCCAATGGACGGGAACTGAAACTAGGGACTCCTAATCTCTTCAAGATGTTCTCAACAACCGATTTAAAAAAGAAAAAGTCAGTTTGCTTTGCCGGTGAAGCCCATCCGGTATTGTTCCTATTCCCTGTTACCAAGAGACTTAAGTGTTTATTTTCAATTCGTTTATCATCATACCTATGATAGGTTTTTCCGAATTCAAAAAACCTAAGGTTCTGGTTTTTTCTATTAATGTTATATGAAATGGTCTCTAATCCATTTAACAGCATGCTCTGGCGCATTGCAGATAATTCAGTACTTAATGGATTTAGCATAGCAACGGACTGTTCTACTTTCAACTCATCTATCAAGTGAATGTATTCAGGAGATGTTAGACTGTTGGTCATTATTTCATAAAACCCTCTTGATGCCAAGAAATCGCCAATCCTATCTTGTAACTTATAATCTTCGTATTTTGAAATAGGAGCTATGGAAGCGTTTAGTTTTTCTTTAAAATCGATATTGTTATAGCCGTAGACCCTTAGTATTTCCTCAATGACATCTACTTCGCGCTGTACATCGACCCTATAAGAAGGTATAACCAAGCCCATACCGGTTTCGGTAACATTTTTAACTTTTATTTCAAGCGAAGCTAGAATTGATTTTATTGTATCTCGTGGTATTTCTTGACCTATTAGTTTATGTATCTTATCAAAAGTCAAAAAGACTTCATAGTCATTTTTCTTCTTCGGATAGAGGTCAATAATATCAGATGTGATATCGCCACCAGCAATTTCTTTTATCAGAAGTGCCGCCCGTTTAAGGCTATATTCTACATTATCTATATCGATACCACGTTCAAATCTGAATGAAGCGTCCGTATTCAATCCATGTCTTTTCGCTGTTTTCCGAATAGAAATTGGGTCAAAGTAGGCACTTTCCAAGAATATTGATTTTGTATTCTTTGTGACACCTGTGTTTATTCCGCCAAAAACACCAGCAATACACATTGGTTTTTCAGCATCGCAAATCATTAGATCTTCTTCATGCAATTCTCTTTCAATGCCATCCAAGGTCATAAATTTAGTGCCCTTTGGCAGTGTTTTAACGATAACCTTTTTTCCAAAAATCCTGTCTGCATCAAATGCATGCAAGGGCTGCCCCATTTCATGCAGCACATAATTCGTTGCATCAACTATATTATTGATTGGACTTAGGCCTATGGCCTTTAATCTATCCTTAAGCCAATTGGGTGAGGCTTGAATTATTAAATTGCTTATGGTTACACCGCAATATCTAGGCGCTAATGCATTATCATCAACAGAAACATCCAATTTTAAGGACCTATCGGTAATATTAAAATGACTTGTTGACGGGGTTATCAACTCAATTTCTATTTCTTTCTGTTTCAGTCCTGCTTTTAAATCACGGGCAACACCGTAATGACTCATCGCATCGGCCCTATTAGGAGTTAAACCAATTTCAAAAACCTCATCGCTTTCCAATTCAAAAACCTCAGCACAGGGTGTTCCGTTCTTTAATGAATCGCTCAATACCATAATACCCTCATGACTATCACCTAGACCTAATTCATCTTCGGCGCAAATCATACCATGACTTTCTTCACCTCGAATTTTACCTTTCTTAATGGTCCAAGGTTCACCTTCCTGTGTATAAAGCGTCGTACCAATAGTAGCAACAGGAACTTTTTGTCCCTTGGCCACGTTGGGTGCACCACAAACAATTTGCAGCGGTTGTTCCTGCCCAATATCCACAGTGGTCAATTTTAGACGGTCGGCATTTGGATGTTGTTCACATGTTAGTACCTGTCCAACAACAATGCCCTTTAGAGCTCCTTTAACAGTCTCATAAGGCGTGATGCCTTCAACTTCCAGGCCCAAATCGGTTAAGAGTTCAGCGGTTTGCTTGGCGTCCCAATCTATGTTCAGGAATTGTTTTAACCAGTTGTAAGAAATGTTCATTGGTTGTATTTAAAGCTGGTAAAGATAAAACAATGAAGTAAGACATTCAATACTGTTTCAATTGAATTGTTTTAATTTTTTCATGTAAGTTATTATCCGTTACTTCGATACTTTCTATTAAAATCGGATTTATGCGAAAATTTGGAGTACTAATAGCCTTTATGGTTTTGATTTCATCCTGCGAGAATTCAAAAGGCCCTGGTTTGTCCGAAGGGATTTGGTTAGGTGAATTGGAGGTCAAGACGAAGAGACCCTGCAACCTTTTTCATAGCCTTTTTCTGTGCATTTCCGC
>CAZYQR010000148.1:0-6895 GCA_964649755.1 uncultured Maribacter sp.
AACAAATTTAAAACCTACTTAAAAAAAGCCCTGACGAAACCGTCAGGGCCTTTTTTTTACATCATTCCTAAAATACGGTCTCTAGAATTATGAAACTTTTGGTGTTTCGTCGATCATACTATACGTTTTAACTTGTTTTACCACAATTTTCCCGCTCTACACAACAAAAGTTTAGAAGTACGAACCCTTGAATTTACATTCGCTTCGTATTTATGATTTATTATTGTGTCCCAAAGAAAAAAATTAACCTATAACTAAGTATTTGGAAATTACCCAATCTAGATTTAACCTAAAGCATAAAATTTTTGACTGATTAACCCAATTTTACAGATCCTACTTAACAAAAAAAGCCCTGACGAAATTGTCAGGGCTTTTATTTATTTATACTGTTCTATTTAGAAGGCATAGTTAAGCCCAAATAACCAATAGGTTTGTAATTCGTTATCAACATTGTCGAAAGTCGCTCCTGCATCAGGAGTTGGACCATTTAAAGCAAAATCAAGCGCTTCTTGTTTGTTATCCCTAAGTCCGAATTCAAATCCTAGCCCAATTCCATTCCATAAGGTATAACCCAAAGAGTTTGTCCAGGTCCAATTGGATAAATTGGATGTATCATAGCTCTGGAACATAGAAAGATTGGTCTTAAAGTTTACCTTACCTATTTCTTTGGTGTAATCGACAACTATCTTTGCACCTAAGGAAGAATCATAAATTGCATCTTCATCACTGAAAACAAAATTGTAGTTCAAAGGATGGATTACCACAACCAAATCGGTTATAGGTGTCCATGTAGCACCCACACCAAGGTCTAAATACCCTGGGTCATTGAAGTTATTTAACAAAGTTGTTCTATACTCGCCTAAGGTTGAAATTGCGAATTTTTCACTGATCTTTCGGCCGTAAAGTGTAGTTATGGTGAATACATCGGTAGCTGACTTAAAGCTATCGTCATCTGTTGGATCATCCTTATCATCAAACTTAACCCATGCAAGGTTTAAATTACCTGAATTTCTCCAGAAAAACTTCTCTTGGTTAAGGTTAGCGAAAGCATTAACGGTAACTCCAATGTTACCGGCATTTGAATTTGCTTCTCCTTTTGAATACCAGTTACTAAAACCGGAAAGGTTGGCGCCAATGGTACCGAATGCTCCCTTTTTCCATCCTGGAAGGGCATCAATTTGTGCTTGTAAGGCATCTACCCTACCTTGAATTGCATCAATAGAATCCTTTTTAGGTCCTTGTAATGCCTTGAGTTCATCTGCAGTTTGTGCGTAGGTAGAAGAAATGGTCAAAACCGCCACCAATGTGAAAACTAATTTTCTCATAATGTTAATGTTTAGTGTTTATTTTATGTTAATGTGGAACAAATGTATGAATTGTTAACAATAAACAATCAAGGTTATTAACAATTATTGTTTTTTGAAAAGTGGCACTGAAGAGCACGCCTCACCGTACATGACGCTTTTTGCAATAGGCAAAAGTTTTTGGGTTATCCACAAATAAGCGTTCTGCGGAACTGGCTTATTACTACACCCTTTTATGATAACCGGTTTACCAATAAACTGGGTTAAATCTAAATTTTCAATGATGGTTTGGTAATTACTCGTCTCCAAATCTTCCAAGCTCCCTTGCACCACATTTCTTGTGAATGGTTGTAATTTTGTTGCAATCAACATATATGCCCAACCTGGAACAATTGCATCCGTTGAGCAGTGAATGGCGACATATTTATTCTGGTATTGACTCCAATCATGTTCAGCAATTTTTGCCCGAAATTCTTTTTCCCGAAGCACAAATCCTTCATGAAGCCAATCTTTGATATCAAGCAATACCCTTTCTCCGATTGGATAATAGTCCTCCAGGTCAATGGTCTTTAATTGACTTTGGGCAACACGATTTATGATTTCCTTTTCCATGGAGTATCAGATTTCTTAAAATTGGATTCACTCTTACGAAGGAATGACAATTTATATGATTTAAAGCATTCCCAGTTCTAACTTAGCTTCTTCACTCATTAAATCTTGGGTCCATGGTGGATCAAAAGTTATCTCAACCATAGCATCTTTTACGGCATTGAGTGATTTCACCTTTTCCTCTACCTCAACAGGAAGGGTTTCTGCAACCGGGCAGTTAGGCGATGTAAGGGTCATTAAAATCTTTACATCGTAATCCTCGTTAACAAAAACGTCATATATCAACCCCAATTCATAGATATCAACAGGAATTTCAGGGTCATAGATTGTTTTTAAGACCTGCACTATTTTCTCTCCCAATTCTTGGGTATTTATTACTGCTTCACTCATTTTCTCAACTTTAATTCAATTGTGTTTGGTAGGCAATTGCATACAATTTCAACTGTTTTACCATACTTACCAAGCCATTGGCCCGAGTAGGGGACAAATGTTCTTTTAGACCAATCTCATCAATAAAATCAGTATTGGCATCAATTATATCCTGTGGTTTTTGATTACTAAAAACACGGATTAAAATAGCAATGATTCCTTTGGTTATTATGGCATCGCTATCTGCGGTAAACACAAGTTTATCGCCTTCAAGCTCTGCATGAACCCAAACTCTACTCTGACAACCTTTGATGATATTATCATCGGTCTTATATTTCGCATCGATCAAAGGAAGTGATTTACCCAGCTCTATCATATATTCATAGCGCTGCATCCAATCCTCGAACATGGCGAATTCATCAACTATTTCTTCTTGTATATCCTTTATCCTCATTACCTGACTTTATGTAAAAATACGATAAGTATTATTCGTTTTCAATTCATAAAATATATCTATACGGCCATCTATTGCAACATGGCCTTGGCGCGCTTAACTCCGGCTATCAATGCATCGATCTCTTCTTTGGTATTATAAAAACTAAAACTGGCTCGCACCGTGCCCGGGATTTTGTAAAAATCCATAATAGGTTGGGCACAATGGTGTCCTGTACGAACAGCTATTCCTAATTTGTCTAAAATTGAACCAATATCATAAGGGTGTATGCCTTCAATATTGAATGAAATAACTGAAGTCTTGTTTTCAGAAGTACCGTAAATACGTAATCCTTCAATTGTCAGCAGTTGTGCAGTGGCATACTCCAACAGTTCGTTCTCATACGCCGCTATTTTCCCAAAACCAATTGCATTCATATAATCCAATGCAGCGCCGAATGCTATTCCACCACAAATGTTGGGTGTTCCCGCTTCAAATTTATGGGGCAAATCGGCATAGGTGGTTTTTTCAAAAGTAACCTCAGCAATCATTTCACCACCTCCTTGGTAGGGTGGCAGTTTTTTCAACCATTCTTCTTTGCCATACAAAGCGCCAACGCCCGTAGGTCCACACATTTTATGGGCAGAGACGGTATAAAAATCCACATCCAACTTTTGAACATCTGCTTGAATATGGGGCGCGGCCTGGGCGCCATCAATTAATACGGCCGCACCAATGTTATGTGCTGCTTCGATTATTTCTTTGATAGGATTAATAGTTCCCAAGGCATTTGATACATGATTGCAAAAAACCAACTTTGTCTTGTCCGAGAGTAATTTGTGGTACTTATCTAAAATCAATTCCCCTTCCTGATTCATAGGAATTACTTTTAAGATTGCTCCTGTTCTTTCGCACAACATCTGCCAAGGCACGATGTTGGAATGATGTTCCATAGCCGAAACAATCAACTCATCCCCTTTTTTTAGAATTGATGAGAATCCACTGGCCACTAGATTGATACTATGGGTTGTACCCGAAGTAAAAATAATCTCGTGGGATTTAGCTGCATTAAAATGCTTTTGGATTTTTATCCGCGCTTGCTCGTATTTATCAGTCGCTTCCTGGGATAGCGTATGAACCCCACGGTGAATATTAGCGTTATAATTGCTGTAATAGTCAACTATTGCGTCAATAACCTGTTGGGGTGTCTGGGAGGTGGCAGCATTGTCAAAATACACTAAAGGATTACCATTGACCTCTCGTCCAAGGATTGGAAAATCATTTCGAATTACTTGTGGATTGAAAGAAGCCTTTTCCATTTTACAAATCAAACCCCAAACTTACCCCTAACTTTTCAGCAATGAGTCTGTTTATTCTTGATTTAAGTTCAGGAATACGTACGCTTTCCAGGACATTATTGGCAAAGGCATACATTAACAAAGCTCGAGCTTCCTTTTTTGGGATACCACGCGATTGAAGATAGAAAAGTGCATCTTCATCCAACTGCCCTATTGTACAACCGTGGGAGCATTTTACGTCATCCGCAAAAATCTCCAATTGTGGTTTTGTATTGATCGTGGCCTTATCACTAATTAGGATATTGTTATTCTGTTGAAAGGCATTGGTCTTTTGGGCAATTTTATCCACAATGATCTTGCCGTTGAAAACCCCTGTGGAATTCTCGCCATAAATACCTTTATAGTCCTGGTGGCTTTCACAATTTGGTTCAATATGATGCACCAAAGTATGATGGTCTACATGCTGCTTATACCCCAAAATTGTAACGCCTTTCATGGTCGAATCTATATGTTCCCCATTCTGGAAGAAGTTCAGATTGTTCCTGGTAATCTTACCCCCAAAGGAAAAAGTATGGACTTTTACTACACTTTTACTTTTTTGATTGATATAAGTGTTATCGATTAAAGAAGCGGTTTTGGAATCATTTTGGACCTTATAATAATCCACTATGGCATTTTCAGCAGCAAAAATCTCTGTCACTGCATTTGTCAATACCTCATTGGTTGTCAAACTTTGGTGCCTTTCTATAACTTGGAGCTCCGCATTTTCTTCTACGACGATCAAGTTTCGTGGTTGCAACATCAATGAAGCTTCATTACCGGTTGAAAAATGTAAAATTTCAATCGGCTTTTTGGGCATTTTGTTCTTGGGAATATAGATATAGGCGCCTTCCCTACTAAATGCTGTATTCAAAGTCGTAAGTGACTCATCTTTGGAAGCAATCTTATTAAAATAAACATCGATGACCTGCTTGTACATAGGTTTGCTCAATGCCGCACTCATTAGGCAAATATCAACCCCGTCATGTGTTGTTTCCGATAGAAACGAAGAGTAAATACCATCAATAAAAACAATTTTGTAGGTATCAATCTCATGCAAGAAAAACTTCTTGACATCTTTATATTCAAGAGCATTCACTTCTTTTGGGAAGATGCTAAAATCTATCTTCTGAAGACTTTTCAATGAGGTGTATTTCCAAGCTTCCTCCTTTTTAGAAGGAAAACCCTTTTCCTCAAAGTTCTTTATGGCTTCAGAGCGAATATCGTGTACCGGATGTTCAACATCAACATTGTTTTCAAACGCCATGAAAGAAGAAACCAGTTTATCTTTTAAATCCATCTTCTAATACTTGTCATTCCTGCGAAGGCAGGAATCTCATTAATTCTATCTAATTTTTCTTTGGATTCCTGCCTTCGCAGAAATGACAGGCCTTCGGTTACACCGCTGCGCCATTTTTTATCCAATCGTATCCTTTATCCTCCAATTCGTGGGCTAATTCCTTATCCCCCGATTTTACAATTTTACCTTCATGCAAAACATGCACAAAATCCGGTACTATATAATCCAACAAACGTTGATAGTGGGTGATTACAATAACTGCATTATCCTTACTTTTCAGTTTATTCACACCACTTGCAACAATACGTAGGGCATCAATATCAAGCCCAGAATCGGTTTCATCCAAAATGGCCAATTTAGGTTCTAACATCGCCATTTGAAAAATCTCATTTCTTTTCTTTTCCCCTCCTGAAAAGCCTACATTCAAGGAGCGCGACAAAAACTTACGGTCAATTGCCAATAATTCGGATTTTTCACGAAGCAATTTCAGCATTTCATTGGCTGGCATATCCTCCAACCCTTTTGCTTTCCGAGTTTCGTTGATTGCCGTTTTTATGAAGTTGGTTACTGAAACCCCGGGGATTTCAACAGGATACTGAAAAGAAAGAAAAATACCCTTATGGGCTCTTTCTTCTGGAGCAACATCCTCAAGATCCTCACCATCCAAAACTACGTTCCCCTCGGTTACTTCATATTCTTCTTTACCAGCAATAACAGCAGCCAAAGTACTTTTGCCTGACCCATTAGGACCCATAATGGCATGAACTTCCCCTGCATTTACTTCAAGGTTTATGCCCTTTAGTATCTCGTTATCTTCTATACCTGCATGCAGGTTATTAATTTTTAACATCTTCAAGTTTTTGATATAAATATTATCCAACTGAGCCTTCCAGGCTTATTTCCAATAATTTTTGAGCCTCAACGGCAAATTCCATGGGTAATTTGTTCAAAACTTCCTTGCTAAAACCATTTACGATTAAAGCAATGGCCTTTTCAGTTTCAATACCCCGCTGATTGCAATAGAATATCTGGTCCTCACCAATCTTACTGGTGGTCGCCTCATGTTCTATTTGTGCAGTCTTGTTTTTAACCTCTATATATGGGAAGGTATGCGCTCCGCAATCGTTCCCCATTAAAAGGGAGTCGCATTGAGAAAAGTTCCTCGCATTCTTTGCCCGACTATTCACCTGTACTAAACCTCGATAACTATTTTGCGATTTTCCTGCGGATATACCTTTAGAAATTATGGTGCTTCTGGTATTCTTGCCTAAGTGTACCATTTTAGTACCCGTATCTGCCTGCTGATAATTATTGGTAACCGCAATGGAATAAAATTCACCAATTGAATTGTCCCCTTTTAATATACAGGAAGGATATTTCCAAGTAACAGCTGATCCTGTTTCAACCTGTGTCCAAGAAATTTTTGCATTTTTCTCACATATACCACGCTTGGTTACAAAATTGTAAACCCCACCTTTTCCTTCTGAATTTCCAGGATACCAATTTTGTACCGTTGAGTATTTTATTTCAGCATCATCTAGTG